>NZ_SRLV01000027.1:0-98888 GCF_006518205.1 Myxococcus sp. CA005
GGGGTGGACGGCTACATCACCAAGGGCGACCTGGTGCGCCAGGACCTGGTGGATGTGGTGCGGCGACTGCTGGGCTGACAGGCCCCTGAATTGGCTGTGCCCCGCCGGCGTATCGGCGGGATAGAAGCCATGTGGGTTGAGGGGGAGGGCTGGAGCGGAGGAGGCGAGGAGGGCCGCTGCCGGGGGCCGGCCCGTGGATAGACTGCCGAGCCATCGCGGCGGTGTCGATCAAACTCACCGCGCTCGAGGACCAGGCCGATGGGTTACGACGTGAGGTGGGTTCGATACGACGACACGCTCCACACTGCGGCGTTCGTAAAGGCAGCCAGCCAGGAGGCAGAAGCGCGCGGAGGACTCGAAGTCGAGTTCAAACGCGGAGCCGGTGTGACCCGCTTGCTCGTCAAGTTGCCGCGCAGCTCACTCGAGGTGCAACCCGGTGAATCGGAACGGGCCCCGGACGAAGGGGGGCGCTGGGGCGAGATCCACTTCAGCGTCATCCCCTCAGCTCAGCGTGGTTTCGAGGTCCTCCGACACTTTCCGGATGAGCGAGGTTACATCGCGCTCTCGCGCTCCGGAGACGACGTGCTGATGCTGCGCGACGACGGAGTGGTGAGCCGGTGGGACGGCGTGGCCGTTCACGACGGGCCCCGCGTGTCCGAAGGATTCCTCGACGATCTCTGGTCTCCAGAGCCGGGGGTGGCGTGGGTCGTGGGGGACGAGACGTTTCACCTCGGTCCCAGCGGCTGGACGCGCGTGGAGACGGGGGCGGGCGTTCCGCTTCATCGGGTCTCCGGTCGCCATGCGCGAGACGTATGGGCAGTCGGAGAAGGGGTGGTCTTTCATTGGGATGGGGCTCAGTGGAGTCGAATCCCTTCGCCCGATTTCGGAGTGGCTTATGGCTTGTGGGTCGACGCAGAGGGGGTCTGGCTTACGGGCTCGGACGTGAAACTGCTTCGGCTCGAAGGCTCGCAAATGGTTCCGCTCGAGATTCCAGACGGCGCCAGCGCCGAACACTCCTGGTACGAGGCCATCTTCCGAAGTGGCGGCGAGCTCTGGCTTGCAGCGGAAGGCGAATGCGTTCGCTGGAACCGCGGCGGGGCCACGGTGCTCAGGACCGGCGTCGAGGGCCCCTCTGCCTTTGCAGGTACTTCCTCAGGCGCGTTGGTCCTGGTGGGGACTTGCACCTCGGCCTGGTGGGACGGCGGCAGTTGGTCGCCAGTCGCATCGCTCACCGAACGGTACGTGGCTGCGTGCGTTTACAACGATGGTTCAATCCTCGCGTCGAATCCGGATGAAGGGCTCACGCGTCTGGTGCCCAGAGGCACGCACGCCGTGCTCTCTGTCAGCTCCAGCTTCAGTTCCAATCGCAACCTATGGCTTTCGATCGCTGAACTCGCCGCCGCGATTGCACATCGCCTGCGCATGACGGTTCAACCTTAGGTCGGCGGTGCCTTCGAGGATGGGTTGATTCGGCTCTGGGTTCACCACGACGCCGCCTGCTGCAGTCTCGAACGTGATGACACTGCAGCCGGTCGCGACCCAGCAGGTGCGGCTCACTCCACGGCGAAGTGATAGTTGGAGCCGTAGTTGCTGTCGTAGCTCACGCAGGAGCTGCGGTCCGTGTTGCGGAACCACATCTCCAGGTGGCGGGCGCCGGCCGGAGCGGTGATGGCCGTCGGCTCGGACCTGCCGGAGCCGGTGACGACCGTCTCCTGGATGGGGCCGTTGTCGAAGCGGTACTGCGCGACAATCGACCAGGCCGGGCCGTTGTAGGTCGCGCGACACTCGGGCAGGCGGGCCTCGTCGTAGTTGACGATGAGCTGCTGGCCGGCGCGCAGCGTGCCCGCAATCACCTCGTCCCAGTTCGCGTTGAAGGAGAGGGTCGGCGCGCCGATGGCGAAGTGGTAGTTGCTCCCGTGGTTGGAGTCCCAGGCCTGGCAGCCCTGGCTCGAGATGTCGAACCACATCACCAGGGCGCCGCTCAACCCCGCGGGGAGATGCAGGACGCGCTGGGAAGAGTTGCCGTCCGGCGCGTGGCCGGCCACCCAGAAGCTCACCACCGGGCCGCGGTTCACCTGGACGTGGCCGGTGATGGTCCAGGTTGGGTTGCCCGAGGAGGTGGTGCCCCGGCACTGCGGCAGGCGGCTGATGTCGTAGTTGACGACCACCTGTCCGCCCACGGGAATCAGCTCCACCGACGGCGTCTCGTTCCAATCGCCATCGAAGGTGATGGAGGTGGGGGTGGTCTGCGCCGCGGCCGTGGAGGCCACCAGCACCAGCGGGAGGAGGGAGGGAAGAAATCGCCGGACCAAGATGCGCTCCTTTCGAGCGGCAGAGGGAGCGGACGGCGGTAGTCCGCTCCCGCGCATCAGGTCAATGGCTTCCCCGCTTATCCATATAGGTTGGAAAGCCATGTTGAGGGGAGAATCGGAGCTGAGGCGGGCCGCTGACGGAGGGCTGATCGAGCAGCGAGCCCGGCCGGTGAAGAGCCTGCGCAGCCCCATGGGGCACCCCGTCCGTTCGAGGTTCCCGGTGGTCAGCCTTCACCACCCGTGGGGGGAGGATGACCGGCGGCAGGGGGGCTGGCTACACCGCCCAGGGCAACCTGGTGGATGTGGTGCGGCGACTGCTGGGCTGACAAGCCCCTGCATTGGCTATACTCCCGGGCTCGCGCACGGGGTATGGACAGGGCATGGGCAAGAAAGTGTCGGTGCTGGTGGTCGATGACTCCCTCATCTGCCGACAGCTCATCTGCGAGGCGCTGAGCAAGGACCCCGATATCGAAGTCGTGGGCACCTGCGCGGACGGCAAGCAGGCCGTGGAGATGACCAAGGAGCTGCGTCCCCACGTCATCACCATGGACGTGGACATGCCCGTCATGGACGGGCTCACGGCCACCGAGCACATCATGGCCGAGTGCCCCACGCCCATCCTGGTGCTCACGGCGGACCCGCGCTCACAGGCGCCGGAGCTGACGTACCGCGCGCTGGAGCTGGGCGCGCTCGCTCTGCAAATCAAGCCCGCGATCGACGCCGGGCCGGACGCGTGGAACCTGGTTCGCGAAATCCGGCTGCTGTCCTCGGTGCGTGTCATCCGCCACCTGCGCCGGCCCCAGCGCGGCCCGCTGTTGCCGCCCCGGGTGGCCACGTCGGTGCTGCCGGCGGTGTCCATGGGCGTGGTGGTGGTGGCGGCGAGCACGGGCGGGCCCCAGGTGCTCTTCAAGATGCTGTCGGAGCTGCCTGCGGACTTTCCGGCGCCCATCGTCATCGTCCAGCACATCAACGCCGCCTTCGCGGAGTCCCTGGCGGGGTGGCTGGCCGGGGCCAGCAAGTTGAAGGTCCGGCTGGCGCAGGACGGAGAGCCGCTGATGCCGGGGCACGTCCTCATCGCTCCGCCGGGGCAGCACACCGTCATCCCCTTCCGGGGACGCGTGGGGATCAAGCTGGGCGTGGAGCGGGATGGGCACATGCCGTCCGGCACGGTGCTGCTGGAGAGCGCCGCCCGCACCTATGGCCGGCGCGCGGTGGGCCTGGTGCTGACGGGCATGGGGGCGGATGGCGCGGATGGCCTGCTGGCCATCAAGCAGGCGGGCGGACTGGCGGTGGCGCAGAACGAGGAGTCCTGCGTGGTGTTCGGCATGCCGGGCGCGGCGGTGGAGCGCAAGGCGGTGGACCACCTCATCCACGGTGACGAAGTCGCGGCGACGTTGGTGCGACTGGCGCGGGGAGAGTCCCTCTCGGTGGGGCGCTGAGCCCGGGTGACTGACGGCGCGCCATGGTCCGGAGTGCGCGCCTTCCTGTCGGCGCGGACGGGGATGGCCCTGAGTGGCCCTCAGGTCCGCCGGCTGGATGAGCGGCTGGCGGCGCGCAGCCAGGGCCTCACGCCGCACCAGTACCTGATGTTCCTCCAGTCCCCGTCGGGCGTGACGGACCTGGAGGACCTCATCGCCGCGGTGGTGGTGAACAAGACGGACCTGTTCCGCGACGAGGTGCAGCTCGCCGCGTTTCGAGCGCAGGTCCTCTCCCCACTGGTGGCGAGGAATCGGCGGCCCCTGCGCGTCTGGAGCGCGGGCTGCGCCACGGGCGAGGAGGTGGCCACGCTGCTCGTCCTGCTCGCGGAGGCAGGGGCCAACTCGGACAGCACGGTGTTGGGGACGGACATCGCCGGGGACACGCTGCGCCGTGCGCGGTGGCTGGCGTACGGCCGGGAGCAGCTGCGCCGCGTCCCACCGGAGCTGCGCTCGCGGTACTTCGTCCGGTCCGGCGCGAAAGAAGCCCTGACGCCCGCGCTGCGGGAGCGCGCGAGCTTCCAGTGCCACAACCTGATGGAGTCGCCGTATCCGGTGGCGCCCGGCGGAGGCGGCTTCGACGTCATCTTCTGCCGCAACGTCCTCATCTACTTCACCGCGGAGGCCTTCCAGCGCACCGTGGAGGCGCTCGCGGGGAGCCTGGCGCCCGGCGGCGCGCTGGTGCTGTCCGCGTCCGAGCCGCTGCTCCGGGTGCCGCCAACGCTCCGTGTGCGGCGCGGCGAGCAGGCGTTCTTCTACGTCCGGCCGGAGGAAGGGGAGTCCGAGGCGCCGCCAGCCCCGCTCTCCTGGAACGGCGCTGCGCCACCTTCAAGGAAGCGTGGCACGGCCCTGCCCCCAGGCCGAGCCCCCGCGCGCGCTCGCACCGAGGCTCACCATGGGTTTTCTGTCCCGGCTCCCACCGAGGTGGAGGGCGTCCGGGGGCCCGTGGCCACCGCGCCCGAGCCCAGCCCGGAGGCCTGCGCGGAAGCGGACCTCCTCTTCGCCTGCGTGCTGGATGGCGCCGCCTCGGGTGTCTCCGACGCCGTGGCGGAGCGGGACCTGCGTCGCTGCCTGACGCTGGACCCGGACCACGCCGCCGCCCGGTACCTGCTCGGGCTGCTCCTGGAGCAGTGCCGGCGCACCGCCGAGGCTACCGCCGAGTACCGCCGGGCCCTCCAGGCCCTGGAGTCGGGCCGCTCTCGCCCCGTGGCCTTCTTCCTCAACCCCGACCGCCTCCGGGTGGCCTGCGCGCATGCTGCCGAGCGGCTGGAGTTTTCCATCCAGAAGCGGTGACCGGCCAGCCGGGCAGGCGTTGGCGGGAGCCCCAACTGGACGAGAGAAGTCCGGACGGGCAGGGCGTTTGCGCCTAAGATGGCGCCCGATGCGAAGCTTGGCGCTGATATCCCTGCTGGCCCTCCCTGGTTGCTTCTATCCCGCTGACCGCGGCCGCGCCCTCGAGGCGAAGGTCGACCGGCTCGGCACCGACTCCGCCCAGATTCAGGCGGAGCTGAAGGAGACGCGCGAGCAGCTCGTCGCCACCCTTCCGAAAATCGACGAGAAGGTCGCGGAGGTCACCAAGGCCCTCAAGGGGCTGGACACCGCGGCGCGCCGCAAGGACGCGGACATCGGCGTGCAGTTCCAGAAGACCGTCGAAGACCTCGCCCAGCTTCGTGGCCAGGTGGAGACGTACCTCCACAAAATCACCGAGCTGGAGACGGCGCTGGCCGCGCAGGACCAGAAGCTGGTCGCCATGCAGGGCGAGGCGGCGCTGAAGGAAGCCGAGGCGAAGAAGAAGGCCGAGGAGCTCAAGCGCCCCACGGACAAGAAGGAGTTCCTGGCGCTCGCCAAAGCGAAGGCCAAGGCTGGCGACGTGCTGCTGGCGCGCCAGCTCTACAACGAGTTCATGAAGAAGTGGGCCAAGGACCCGCTGGTGGGGGACGCCCACTTCGGCCTTGGTGAGACGTACTTCTCCGAGTCCAAGTGCCGCGAGGCCCTCTTCGAGTACGGCAAGGTGCTGCAGGACTTCCCGAAGGCGGAGTCCGCGCCGGAGTCCTACCTGCGCTCGTCGGACTGCTTCGCCCAGCTGAAGATGAAGGAGGAGTCGCGGCTGGCGCTGGAGGAACTCATCAAGAGCTACCCGAAGTCCGCCGAGGCGAAGACGGCCAAGGAGCGCATCGCCGAGCTGGACAAGAAGGCGGCGCCCGCCAAGAAGGGCAAGAAGTGAGCCCGCGTCCGGTGAAGCTGGCCGCGCTGGCGCTGCTGCTCCTGCTGCCCCTGGTGGCGGGCGCGGCGCCCAAGCAGCTCGTCCTCCTCTTCACCGGAGACAATGGGGGCGAAGTCGCCCCCTGTGGTTGAAGGCACAACCCATCTGGCGGTCTGGCCAGACGAAAAGTCGCGATTGAGAAGGAGCGCAAGCAGGGCACGCCCGTGCTGGTGCTGGACGCCGGCAATGCGCTCTTCAAGAGCCGGGACAGCGCGCAGGCCCCGGATGCCCGGGCGCGCGCGGAGCTCGTGCTGTCGCAGATGGACGCGCAGGGCACCGCGGCCATGGCCGTGGGCGCGCGCGACCTCGGGTTCGGCGTGGGCTTCCTCAAGAAGCAGACGCGGCAGGCGAAGCTGAAGCTCCTGTCCGCGAACCTCGCGGACGCGCAGGGCAAGCTGCTGTTCCCCGCCTCGTTGGTGACGACGGTGGGCGGCGTGAAGGTGGGCGTGGTGGGCGTCTCTCCCGCCATGGCCAAACCCACCCCGGTGGGGCTCGCCGTTCCGGGCCAGGCCCAGGAGCAGGTGCAGGGCCTGCCGGTGCAGCCCGCAGTGGCCGCCGAGGCGAAGCGCCTGCGTGAGAAGTCGAAGGTGGACCTGGTGGTGGTGCTCGCGGCGGTGCCTCACGCGGAGGCGCTCCAGCTGGCTGACCAGGTGGAGGGCGTGGACTTCGTGGTGCAGTCCCACGAGGGCCGGGGGCAGGGCATCGCCCAGCGGCAGGCCCTGGCCACGGTGATTCCTTCCGGTGCCAGGGGCCGCGAGCTGGCGAAGCTGCTGCTCCAGTTGGAGGGGACGGGCCGCTTTGCCGACGCCTCCGTGCAGGAGCGCACGCGGCAGCAGCTGCGCCTGCTCGAAGGCAACCTCACCCGGGCGAAGGCGCGGCTCGCGGGGACCCAGGACCCGGCGGAGAAGCAGCCCCTGGAGGCGACGATTGCTCGCCTGGAAGCCTCGCGGGCGGCCTACCAGAAGGCGCTGGCCGGCGGCGCAACGGACGCCGGGCGCACGCATCTGTTGTCGTACATCCAGCTTGGCAGTGACGTCCCGGCGGATCCGGTCGTCCAGAAATGGGTGGAACGCGTCGAGCCCCCCGGCTCGGCGGCCCATTGAGCCGTGCTGGCCTTGTGAAGCGGTCCAAGCGCCATTATAAGCGCCGACCATCCCTCAGCGCCGGACCTCCTACCCGTCAGCGGGTGGGGGCAAGGCATACTGGAGCGTGTCATGAAGCCTGAAATCCATCCCGTCTACCCGCCGTCCCGCGTGACCTGCATGTGCGGCAACGTCGTGGAGACGAAGTCCACCCGCGGCTCGTTCTCGGTGGAAATCTGCTCGAACTGCCACCCCTTCTTCACGGGCAAGTACAAGCTCGTGGACACGGCCGGCCGCATCGACCGCTTCCGCAAGAAGTACGGCGCGTCGCCGACCTCCGCCAAGAAGGCGTAGGCCGCGGGGGCCTTTCAGGGGCCCCGCCACAGTCCAGGCAGTACCCGTCGAGCAGGGTGTCGGAGGGCCTCCACGAGAGGCGCTCCCGCCCTGCTCGCGGCGCTTCTACGGCCTGAATCACCCGTCAAGTTTCAGGGTGCTACAGGCCAGAAATTAGACGTAGCACCGAAGCGACCGCACAGTCCGCCGCGTCCACGACGAAGAGTCCGACGGAGGCGAGATGTCCGCGCATGCTGCAGCAGCCCCTTCCCTGAAAGTCGTCCGCCGTTCGCTCAACGAGAGCGTCTACGCGAAAGGGGAGGCCTATACGCTGCTGCACGGCGACAGCCTGGAGCTGATGTCGCAGTTCGAGCCCCAGACGTTCGACATGATTTTCGCCGACCCGCCGTACTTCCTCTCCAACGGCGGCACCACCTGCAAGGGCGGCAAGCGCGTCTCGGTGGCCAAGGGCGGCTGGGACGTGTCGCGCGGCGTGGAGGAGGACCACAAGTTCACCACCGAGTGGCTCGCGGCCTGCCAGCGCCTGCTCAAGCCCACCGGCACGTTGTGGGTGAGCGGCACGCAGCACGTCATCTTCAACGCCGGCTTCGCGATGCAGAAGCTCGGCTACAAGCTGCTCAACACCGTCACCTGGTTCAAGCCCAACGCGAGCCCCAACCTGGCGTGCCGCTACTTCACGCACTCCACGGAGCTGCTCATCTGGGCCTCGCCGAAGTCCGGCGGCAAGCTCCAGCACACGTTCAACTACGCGCGCATGAAGGCGGAGAACGGCGGCAAGCAGATGCGCGACGCCTGGGCGCTGCCGCCCTCCGGTGACGCCGAGCTGACGGCGGACGGCGAGGGCCGGATGTGGACGCTCACCGTCCCGCGCGGCGGCGAGGAGAAGGCCTTCGGCAGCCACCCCACGCAGAAGCCGGTGGCGCTGCTGGAGCGCATCCTGGAGGCGAGCTGCCCCCCGGACGCGCTCGTGCTGGACCCCTTCAACGGCAGCGGCACCTCGGGCGTGGCGGCCCTCAAGCTGGGCCACCGTTACGTGGGCATCGACATGGACGAGAAGTACCTCGCCCTGTCGGAGAAGCGCCTGAACGCGGCGGCCTCGAAGTAGTCCCGTCCTGCTCGCGCGTCCTCAGGCGCGCGAAAGGATGAGCTCCACGCCCTGACGGGCGATGGGGTGGTAGCGCTCCCCGTGCTTCTTGAAGAGCGCGCGCGCCAGACTCCGGTGCGCATGCGACGCGGAGAGCACCCCGTACAGCGGCTTGAGGTACTTCATCCGGCCCACCTCGCCGAGGAACGTCTCGGTGCGAGCCACGGCCGGCTCCCAGTCCGCGCGCAGCGCCACCACCAGCCACGCCACCAGCACCTCCGAGTTGCGGCTCTCGGTGAGGCTGAAGCGCGCGTCGAGTTGCTGGATGACGTCCCGTGGAATGTCCCAGGGCAGTGACTCCAGGTAGAGCTGCCACTCGGCCGGCGTCCAGTCCTTCGCCTGCTCCGGCGTGGGCACCTTGCCGCGCAGCGCGTCCATGGCCTCCAGCCGCAGGGAGCGCGGTGACGGCGCCCCGGGGGGCACGCCGGGCCGGTGCAGGTATGCCTCCGCGTCCACCTTGGTCAGCACGCCGGGCAGTTCCTTCTCCGCGAAGGCGACGAACTCCTCGGTGGTGAGCGCGCGGAAGCGGTAGGTGGCCAGGTAGCGGCGGAGGAACTCGTCGAAGGCGGGCCGCCCGGCCGCGTCCTCCATGGCGCGCAGCAGCAGGTAGCCCTTCTCGTAGGGAATCTGGGAGAAGGCCTCGTCCGGGTCCACGCCGGCCAGGTGGGTGCGCAGCGACGTCAGCTGCGGGTGCGCGCGGAAGTGCTGCAGCGCGGAGTCCAGCGCGCGGCGGCCCAGCGCGCCGTGCAGCGCCGACACTTCCGGACCCTCCAGGACCTCCAGGATGCGGCGCTCGGCGAAGACGGTGAAGCCCTCGTTGAGCCAGAAGTGCTCCGCGGAGGCGTTCGTCACCAGGTTGCCCGTCCACGAGTGCGCCAACTCGTGCGCCACCACGTTGACCAGGCTCTTGTCTCCGGTGATGAGCGTGGGCGTGAGGAACGTCAGGCGCGGGTTCTCCATGCCGCCGTAGGGGAACGATGGCGGCATGGTGAGCAGGTCGAAGCGCTCCCAGTCATAGGGCCCGAAGAGCGACTCGGCGGCGCGCAGCATGTCGTCCACGCCGGAGAACTCCTCCGCCGCGTCCTCCAGCAGCTCCGGCTCCGCCCACACGCGCGAGCGCGGCCCCAGCTCCTTCGGCGCCAGGCTGCCCACCGCGAAGGCCAGCAGGTACGGAGGCACCGGCTGGGGCATCTCGTAGTGCTCCTCCGCCTCCACGCCATGCTCCTCGCGCCGCAGGAAGCTGGCGGCCATGACGGCCTTGAGCGCCTTGGGAATCCGCAGCGACGCGGTGTAGCGGATGCGGATGCGCGGCGTGTCCTGGAGCGGCACCACGCTTCGGGCGTGGATGGCCTGGCACTGGCTGTAGAGGAAGGGGTGCTTCCCCCCGGCCGTCTGGGAGGGCGTCAGCCACTGGAGCGCGCTGGCGTGCGGCGCCGTGCGGTAGCGCACGGTGAATTGCCGCAGTCCCACCGGCAGCTCGATGCGCAGCCGGCTGCCGAGAATCGGCTCGGAAGGGGAGAGGATGTAGGGCAAGGGACGACCCGCGGCGTCGATGACGTCACGGATTTCCAAATCCCGGGTATCCAGGTCCAGCGGCCCGGCCGAGGCTTCCTTGAGGGTGTGGGTGACCTCCGCGTGCAGCCGCTGCGTCTTGAAATCGACGCGGGCCCTCCAGTCCAGGGTTTCCGTCTCAGGCTGCGTGCTGTCGTTGTACGAGTGCGGGTCGAGGCGAGCCATGGAGGGCCGGTATCTAGTCGGCTTGTCCTCTGGTGGCGAGTGTCCTGGCCGTCCGAACCGATTGACTTTCGGGTCAATCGCCTACATTTGTGCAATCCCCTCCTTCCCAACAGGGAGCCTTTTCCACATGACGACGCGGATCCGCAAAGTGGCTGTGCTGGGCGCCGGAGTAATGGGCAGCGGCATCGCCGCGCACCTAGCCAACTCGGGCGTGCGTGCGCTCCTCCTGGACATCGTTCCGCCCAAGGCCGCGCCGGGCGAGGACACCTCCTCGAAGGCGTTTCGCAACAAGTTCGCCCAGGGCGCGCTGGCCAACCTGCGCAAGCAGAAGCCGAGCCCCATCGTCTCTGGTGAGGTCTTCACCAACATCGAGGTAGGCAACTTCGAGGACGACCTGCACCGCATCGCCGAGTGCGATTGGGTGGTGGAGGTGGTGAAGGAGGACCTGAAGATCAAGCAGGACCTGTTCGCCAAGGTGGAGAAGCTCATCCGCCCGGGCACCATCGTGTCGTCCAACACCTCCGGCATGTCGATTGTGGGGATGACCGAGGGCCGCGGCGCGGAGTTCAAGAAGAACTTCCTGGTCACGCACTTCTTCAACCCCGTCCGCTACATGAAGCTGCTGGAGCTGGTGGCCGGCAAGGAGACTGCCCCGGAGGTGCTCAAGACGCTGCACCGCTTTGGCGAAGAGGTGCTGGGCAAGGGCATCGTCTACGGCAAGGACACCACCAACTTCATCGCGAACCGCATTGGCGTGTACGGGATGATGCGGACCATCGCCGCCATGGACAAGGCGGAGCTATCCATCGAAGAGGTGGACAAGATTTTCGGCCCGGCCATGGGCCGTCCCAAGTCCGCCGTCTTCCGCACCGCGGACATCGTGGGCCTGGACACGTTCACCCACGTGGCGAAGAACTGTTACGACACGCTGACGCACGACGAAGAGCGTGACGTGTTCGCCAGCCCCGCCTTCCTCCAGAAGATGGTGGAGAAGGGCATGCTGGGCGACAAGAGCGGCGGCGGCTTCTACAAGAAGCAGGGCAAGGACATCCTCGCGCTCGACCTGAAGACGCTGGAGTACCGGCCGCAGGCGAAGGTGCGCTACGAGTCGCTGGGCGCCGCGCGGGACATCGAGGACGTGCGCGAGCGCGTGGCCTCGGTGATGAACGCCGAGGACAAGGCGGCGAAGTTCGCCGAGGGCGTCACCCTGGACGTGCTGGCCTACACCAGCCGCCGCATCCCGGAGATCGCCGACGACGTGGTCAACGTGGACCGCGGCGTGCGCTGGGGCTTCGGTTGGGACTTGGGGCCCTTCGAGGTCTGGGACGCCTACGGCGTGAAGAAGGGCGTGGAGCGGATGAAGGCCCTGGGCCTGAAGCCAGCCGCGTGGGTGGAGGAGATGCTGGCCGCGGGCCGCGCGTCCTTCTACGGCGTGGAGAACGGCAAGGACACGTACTGGGACATCCCGTCCAAGTCCGTGAAGGTGGTGCCGGAGAACGCCCGCACGCAGCGCGTGGAGTACCTCAAGCGCGGCAACAAGAAGATCGCCGGCAACGACGGGGCCACGCTGTGGGATTTGGGCGACGGCGCGACGCTGCTCGAGTTCCACACCAAGATGAACTCCATCGATGACCAGATCATCGAGATGATGAACACCGCGCTGGACGAGACGGAGAAGAACCACAAGGGCCTCGTCATCGGTAACGACGGCTCCAACTTCTCCGCGGGCGCGAACATCGTGGCGCTGCTGTGGGCGGCCAAGAGCGGCGAGTTCGAGTCCATCCGCAAGCTGGTGACGGGCTTCCAGGCCGTCAATCAGCGCATGCGCTACAGCCCGGTGCCGGTGGTGACGGCGCCCTTCAACCTCACGCTCGGCGGCGGCGCCGAGGTGACGATGGGCGGCAACGCCATCCAGGCGAGCGCCGAGCTGTACATGGGCCTGGTGGAAGTGGGCGTGGGCCTCATCCCGGGCGGCGGCGGCAACATGCAGTTGCTGCGCAACGTGTACGGCCCTTTCGGCACGGACAAGGACTTCGACTTCTTCCCCTTCCTGAAGAAGATCTTCCTCACCATCGGCATGGCGAAGGTCGCCACCAGCGCCGAGGAGGCCCGCGAGGCGGGCTTCCTGACGCAGGCGGATGGCATCAGCGCCAACCGGGACTTCCTGCTGTCCGACGCGAAGGCCCGCGTGCTGGGCATGGCGGACGCCGGCTTCAAGGCGCCCCGTCCCACGCGCTTCCGCCTGCCGGGCACCAGCGGCGCGGCCACCATCGACATGATGCTCTACGACATGGAGCTCAACGGCCAGGTGAGCGCGCACGACCGGAAGATCGCCCAGAAGCTGGCGAAGGTGCTGACGGGTGGCAACACCAGCCCGTCGCTGCTCGTGACGGAGGAGCGCTTGCTGGAGCTGGAGGCGGAGGCCTTCCTGAGCCTGTGCGGCGAGGAGAAGACCCAGGACCGCCTGCAGCACATGATCGAGAAGGGCAAGCCGCTGCGGAACTGACGGCCGGCCAGTATCCATAGGCTACTGAACCTGAGATTCGCTGAATGCCCGGGTGCCCCCCGGGCAAGGAGACATCAAAATGGCTGGTCGAGTCGTGATTGCCAGCGCGGTCCGCACGCCCTTCACCCGCGCGCACAAGGGAGAGTTCAAGGACACCCGGCCGGATACCCTGGCCGCTGTCGCCATCAAGGAGGCCGTTGCCCAGGTCCCGGGCCTGAAGCCGGAGGACATCGGTGACGTCGTCCTGGGCTGTGCCATGCCGGAGGCCGAGCAGGGCATGAACGTGGCCCGCGTGGCCACGCTGCTGGCGGGCCTGCCCGTCACGGTGCCCGCGATGACCATCAACCGGTTCTGTTCCTCCGGTTCGCAGGCCATCGCCCAGGTGGCCCAGGCCATCCAGGCGGGGATGTACGACGTGGGCATCGGTGGTGGCACCGAGTCCATGACGATGGTCCCCATGGGCGGCAACAAGGCGAGCGCCAACCCCGAGGCCATGGAGCGCCTGCCGGAGATCTACACCTCCATGGGCGCCACGGCGGAGAACATCGCGTCGCGCTACGGCGTGTCGCGTGAGGACTCGGACAAGTTCGCCGCCGAGAGCCAGCGCCGTGCCGCCACCGCGCGCGAGCAGGGCAAGTTCAAGGAGGAGATCGTCCCCGTCACCACGACGTACTACGACGACGACGGCGTGGCGCAGAACGTCACCGTCACGGTGGACACCATCCTCCGCCCGGAGACCACGCAGGAGGGCCTGGCCAAGCTGCGCCCGGCCTTCAACCCCAAGGGCGTGGTGACGGCTGGTAACGCGTCGCCGCTGACGGACGGCGCCGCCGCCGCGGTGGTGATGAGTGAGGCCAAGGCGAAGGAGCTGGGCGTCAAGCCGCTGGGCTACTTCATCGACGCCGCGGTGGCGGGCGTGCCCCCGGAAATCATGGGCATCGGCCCGGTTCCCGCGGTCCGCAAGCTGCTGGAGAAGAACAAGCTCAAGGTCGAGGACATCGACGTCTTCGAGCTGAACGAGGCCTTCGGGGCGCAGGCGCTGTACTGCGTGCGCGAGCTGGGCATCCCCGCCGACAAGGTGAACCCCAACGGCGGCGCCATCGCCCTGGGTCACCCGCTGGGCGTCTCTGGCGCGCGCATGGTGGCCACCATCCTGCGCGAGCTGAAGCGCCGCAACGGCCGCTACGGCGTCGTCTCCATGTGCATCGGCGGCGGCATGGGCTTCGCCGCCCTCATCGAGGCGCCCAAGTAGTCACCGCTTCGACGCAAGTCACTGATTCAAGCGCGGGCCTCGGGGGAAACCCCGGGGCCCGTGTCGTTTCGGGCCTGCGTTTCGGGCTCAGCGCGCCGCCGTGGCTTCGTCCGGGTCGTCCACCGGTACGCCGGCCAGGCGCAGCACGCGCAGGGCGTTGGTGGTGTCCACCACGCCCTGGCGCAGCTTGTAGTCGAACATCATCTTCCCGGCCTCCAGGTGGTCCCGGAAGTGGACGTTGACGACATGGGCGCCCGGCTCGTCCGCGAGCACCGCCAGGGACAAGTCGTGCGTCGTCACCGCGCCAATGGCGCCGGTGCCCAGCAGCAGGCGCAGCACCTCGCGCGAGGCAATCTGCCGCTCGCGGGTGTTCGTCCCCAGGAGGATTTCGTCCAGGAGGAACAGCACCTGCCCGCGCGCGGCCTGCGCCGCGTCCAGCACCGCCTTGATGCGCTGTACCTCCGCGTAGAAGTAGGAGACGCCGCGCTCCAGCGAGTCCTTCACCCGCATGCTGGTGAGCGTCTGGAGCGGTGTCAGGCGGAAGTGCTTCGCGCTCACCGGCGCGCCCGCCAACGCCAGCACCACGTTGGCTCCAACCGCGCGCATCAGCGTCGTCTTGCCGCTCATGTTGGAGCCGGTGATGAGCAGCGCGTGCCGGGGACCGGGCAGGGACACGTCGTTGGGCACCGGAGCGTCCAGCAGCGGGTGGCCCAGCGCTGTCGCCTCCACACAGGGGCCATTGGCCGCCAAGACGGGCCAGGTGAAGTCCGGCCGGTCATGGGCGAGGCCCGCGACGCAAGACAGGGCTTCCAGTTCGGCCAGGGCCTCGAACCACTGGCGCAGCTGCTTACCGTGGGCCTCGCGCCAGCGCTCCAGCGCGAAGTGCGCGTGGATGTCCCAGAGCGTGAGCCAGTGAATCAGCGGGTGGAACTGGTGGCGCTTGAACTCGATGAAGGAGAACAGCCGGCTGAAGCGCTTGAAGTGCTCGGACACGGGCGGCTGGCCGGGCTGCTGGAGGCCGGACTGGAGCGTCTTCAGTCGCGGGTGCTCGAAGCGCTGGGCCTCCACGCGCTCGAAGATGGGGGCGTAGCGCACGAAGCCGCGCTCACCCACCTCCACGCCTTCGTCCATGACCTTCAGCGGGCGGCGGGTGATGACGGCCACGCCCAGTTGCGCGGCCAAGCCCACCCAGAAAGCCGACTCCGGCAGTACCTCGAACTTGCCCAGGACGTAGACGGCCAGCGTCACCAGGGGCAGCACCACCGCCACCGGTCGGGCCCAGCGGATGGCATTCAGCTGTGGACCCGACTCCGCCCACTGGATGAACAGCGCCGGGTCCGCCTTCTCGCGCGAGGCGTCCCGCGCGTCCACGCAGAGGTCCTGGCGGAAGTCCAGGTTGGGCGCCAGTTCGCGCGCGGCGCCCTGTCTGGCTTCGACCTCCTGGGCGGACGCGGGGGCGGAGAGCCACGCCGCCAACCGTTCTTCTCCAGCGCGCGTGGCCGTCTCGTTGAGGAGTTGGAAGAGGCTTCCCTGTCCGAAGACATCCAGGTCCGGGGTGTACAGGTGACCGGGGGAGAGGAAGCGTTCACCGCGCTCGGTGAAGTCGTGCCAGCCGGGCCCCAGCCGCGCCAATCCGCGTTCGTTGAGCGTCACGTACAGCTTCGCCCGGGCCTCGCGGCGGAAGACCTGGTGGTGGAGGACGGCGAGCACGCCGTAGAGCACCAGCGCGGCGGCGCTGGCCCACCACCACACCTTGGGCAGACGCCCCGCCAGCACGAAGCCCGCGACGCCGGCCGCGGCCAGGAAGGCGAGTGTTCGCAAGTTGGCGTAGCGGGCGCTCACGCGGTCCAGCGCGGTCAGTTCCGCCTGCGCGGCGGCTCGGCGCTCGGTGTACGTGCGATGCGGGGATGGGGGCTCGGCGGTGGCGGACACGATGGGCACGCATGCTGCGGTCACGCGGCGTTCAGGGCAAGCGGCAGGTGCAAATGCGTGACGCCGGGTCGACGGAGGCCCGGCCAGCACCCCGTTTCCTGGCCTGATTCATGTCAGACCCGGCGCGTAGATTTGTCCTCATCGGCGGTCACGAGGGGGGCACCGGAATGAGCACGTCAGTCATTGATAACCGCGTCGAAATCGTCTTCAGCTTTGACACCACCGGCAGCATGTATCCGTGTCTTGCACAGGTACGGAAGAAGCTGCGGGGCACCGTGTCCCGGCTGATGAAGGAGATTCCGGGCATCCGCATTGGAATCATCGCCCACGGGGACTACTGCGACGCGGGCTCCACGTATGTCACCAAGATGCTGGACCTGACGGACGACGAGGGCGCCGTCGTCCGCTTCGTGGACCGCGTGGAGCAGACGGGCGGGGGGGACGCGCCCGAATGCTACGAGTTCGTACTTCGCCAGGCGCAAAGCCTGTCCTGGACGGTTGGTTACACGCGGGCGCTGGTCTTGATTGGCGACGACGTTCCCCACGGGCCCGCGCAGAATCCACACAAGCTGGACTGGCGCAAGGAGGTGGCCGCGCTGGGGAAGATGGGCATTCCCGTGTATGGCGTGCAAGCCCTGGCGCGCCGCCACGCGACGGCCTTCTACAAGGAGCTGGCGGAGAAGTCGGGCGGCTTCCACCTGAGCCTGGACCAGTTCGCCCACGTCACCGACCTGCTGCTGGCCGTCTGCTACAAGCAGTCCTCGGATGTACAGCTTCAATCGTTTGAGCAGGAAGTGGTGCGCGAGGGCCGGATGAGCCGCGGCCTCAACGTGATGTTCAGCACCATGCTCCAGCGCACGGCGCCGCCGCTCTACGGCGAGGCGGACCTGCGCGCGGTTCCACCGGGCCGCTTCCAGGTGCTGGACGTGGACCGGACCCAGCCCATCAAGGACTTCGTGCAGGAGAACGGCCTGCGCTTCAAGACGGGCCGGGGCTTCTACGAGTTCACCAAGACGGAGACCATCCAGGGCCGGAAGGAAGTGGTGCTCATGGACCGGAAGACGGGTGACCTCTTCAGCGGAGACCGCGCCCGGGAGATGCTCGGGCTTCCGCCCGGGGAGACGGTCCGCATTCGGCCCGCCAGCCTGGAGAAGTACGTCGTCTTCGTGCAGAGCACGTCGGCCAACCGGAAGCTGATGGGGGATTCGAAGTTCCTCTACGAGGTCGAGGACTGGGAAGGCGCCTCGTCCGCCGCTGCGTAGCGGGCCGGCGAATCAGTGGCTGTCGACCGGCTCCGGGTCGGCTGGCACGGGCTCGATGAAGTGCAGCGTTCGTGGCGTGTCCGTGCTGGAGAGGACGTCCCGGGCCAGCTCCAGGCGGAAGCGGCGTGGCATGCCGTTGGAGGCTGGCGGCTCGGGCGTCACGGTGAATGCCGTGCTTCGGCCGGGGGCGCCCTCGGGTTGGATGCGGAGTTGGTCTCCGAGAGCGGTGTACTGAAAGGCGTGGACCCGGCCGTCGGTGCCCAGTCGCTCCAGGTGTCCGCCTTCGTAGAAGTAGAAGCGCTCGGTCGCGGGGTAGCGTTCGGGGACCGCGAGCCACTCCGCCACGCTCTGTCCCGTTCGCGCCGGGTCGAAGAAGAGACGTTCGGCGGGTGAGGCCACTGAGACGGGCGTGTCGTCAGGGGCCTGCTGTCGTTCGAGCGCCGCGTCCAGGTGCCGCAGAACGTCCGGGTCACGTTCGGTGGCTTGATGGTCGCGCAGGGTTTGAAGGGCCTCTGGGCTGGCCTCTAGGCCCAGGTCTCGCACGGCCATCCGCCGGACCTCGGGCGCGGAGTCCTCGAGCGCAAGCCGCAGGGCGCGGTGGGCCACCTCCGGGCGGCTGTTCATGAGGGCCAGGACAACGGCCTTCCGCGTTTCTGTGTCGGGGGCGCCTCGCAGGCGCTCCAGCAGCACCGGGGTTGCGTCTGGCGGTGCGGCGTCCGAGGTCCAGGCGGAGATGGCGGCGCGCCTGACGCGGAGGGATTCATCCGACAGCGCCTGGCGAAGCGCCTCCCATGCCTCGGGTCCACCGAGTTGTCCGAGCGCGGTGATGAGGTCCGCCCGTTCATCTTCGTCGCGTGTCCGGGCCAGCATCTCCAGCAGGGCGCGCGTCGCACCGGAGCAGCCGAGCCGTGCGGTGGCGAGAATCGTGCTTCTGCGGAGTGAAGAATCAGGGTCGGTCAGGAGCCGGCAAACGGGTTCGCAAGCACTGGCGTCGCCACGCAGGACGAGCGACTGAAGCGCCTGTTCGCGGACTTGTAATGGGGACGACGCGGAAAGCAGCGGGACGAAGACGCTGGCGGGCACGTGTGCGCGACGGGACAGCGCGCGAAGGGCTTCGAGTTGCACGTCTTCGGCGGCATCCGTGAGGACTTGGATGAGCAGGCCCTCTGTCGCCTCGCCTTCTCGCGCGAGCAGGGCAACCGCCGCGGTCCTGAGGGTGGAAGAGGCCGAAGCCAGGCCGAGCCGAGCCAGGGCGCCGGATTCGGGGAGCCCCAGCCGTTGCGCGGTGGCGAGCGCGTTCAGCTTCTCCGCCTCCGGGGCACGCTCGAAGCGCTCGATGAAGAGGTCGCTCGCGGCCGCCGGATTCATCCTCGCGAGCGAGTCCATGACGGCGTGCTGCACGGAGGGCTCGGTATCATCCAGCGCCTCCTGGAGGCTCCGCCAGTCCGCAGCGTCCTGTGCGCTCGCCAGCACCCGAGCCGCCAGGGCCCGGACGTCAGCCGCTTCGTCGCGAAGCGCGAGCCGAGCCAGGGCATGGGCTTCGGGTGACGCCAGCTCCCGGAGCACTCGCAGGGCCGTGGTCTTCTCCGAAGAGGTGCCCGACGCCAGGGCGTCCCGGGCGACCTGCGTGAAATCCACTCGCGCGAGCAGTGCGTCGAGGTCTTCCCGCGTGCTCCGGGTGGGCTTCGTGGCCACCCAATGCAGCAGCTCCCATGTCGACAGAGGTGCGCTCACGGCACCGCCAAAATGCGCGAGGCGAGAAGGCTGCTGGAAGTCGCCTGAGTCCGGTTCATATGGCGCGTGAGAATGGCTGCTCCTTGTCGCCGCGTGCTCCTGAATCCGGCGTCACATTCCATGGAAGCATCGGGAGGCCGACGTTAGCGTGCGTTCGTGCGCGTCTGGGTGACATTGCTACTGGTGGGCGCGGGCTGTGGCGCCTTCGAGTTCCACCCCTATGAACTCCGGGGACCCCACCGGGATTTGCATGCGCGCTCGCTCGAGCGGTTGTTCGGAGCGGAACCGAAGCAGGCCTTTCGCTTCGCGGTGGTGGGCGACATGCAGTTGTTCCTGGATGACTCCGCGGCGGCGATGCGGGACTTGGAGCAGCGCGGCGTCGACTTCGTGGTGCAGATGGGCGACCTGACGGAGTTCGGCAGCACGCAAGAGTACGAGTGGGGCGTCGAACTGCTGTCTCGGTTGAAGGTCCCGTTCTTCGTGGTCATGGGCAACCATGACGCACTGGGCATGGGGCAGAAGCTCTACCGGCGCACCTTCGGACCGGAGTCCTTCTCCTTCACGTATTCGGGCACGCGCTTCGTCTTCTTCGACTCCAACTCCCGCGAGTACGGCTTCCCGGGCGACATCCCGAACCTGCAGTGGCTGAAGACGGCGCTCGCACCGGAGCCCGCGGTGCTGAACACCTTCACCTTCTCCCACGTGCCTCCTGGGAACGGGGACTTTGACGATGCGCTCGTCGCGCCCTTGGTGAAGCTCCAGCAGAAGCAGGGCGTCGCCATCTCCTTCCACGGCCACGTCCACCAGTACCACGACGTCCATGCGCACGATGTCCGGTACGTCACCACCGATTCGATGAAGGGCCGGAGCTACCTCTGGGTGGACGTCGATGGCAGCTCGGTGCAGGTGCAGAGGGCCACCTTCTGATGGCCGCGCACGGGAGTCTCCGAGCCTCGCTGCTGGCGGCGTTGCTGTTGGCGGCGCGGGAGGCGCGGCCGGAGCCGGCGCACGAGGCGTCACCCTGGTACGTGCCCGACCATGCGGCGATGCAGTTCGCGGGCGCCATCGGTTTTCTCTCCGCGGGGCCGGGCTGGAGCTTTCTCGACGACACCGTGGAGGCCGCGCTGCTGGTGGGCTGGGCGCCGCCCGCGTTGGCGGGGGAAGACTTCTTCACCTTCACGTTGAAGGGGCAGTGGCGGCCCTTCCTGCTCGATGCGGCGGAGTGGACCGTCCGCCCGCTCATGGTGGGCGCGATGCTCAGCTACACGGTGGGCGACGACTACTTCGCGGGCCTGCCCAGCCGTTACGACCGGGGCTACTACTGGTTCCGCACCGCCGTCCGGCCCGCGCTGCTGCTGGGCGCCAGCGCGGGGCGCCCGGTGGAGGCGCTGAACCTGCGATTCGTGGAGGGGTACTTCGAGCTCGTCGCCACCGACTACCGGCTGGTGCAGTTCATCCGCAATCCCACCACCGTGAACGTCGAACTCTTCACGCTGGCCCTGGGCGTGAAGCTCCGGTTCTGAAGCGGCGCGTGTGAGCACCGCCCCAGGGCCCGCCGCGAGGTACCGTCAGGGCACGTCCGTGGCCGTGGCGGCGTCGGGAAGCGTCGACTCCGACGTCCCCCTCAGTCGGCGGAGGATGCGCGGGGCCTCGGCCGCGAGGCGCTCCTTGCCATCGGCCAGGGGACGGTCGCGCAGGTCGGTGATGACGGTGCCAGGCCGCCCCGCGCCGAAATGGACCTTCAGCTCCTGGCCGATGAGCGCGTAACGCGCCTCCCAACCCACGGTGGTGAGGAGGTATCGCTGCGGGTCCGGCCGGGACATGGGAATGCCGTCACCCAGCATCGCGGGGCTGTGCGTGTCTCCCAGCAGGTCGAAGATCGTGGACACCACGTCGATGTGTCCGGTGACGGCGTCGACCTGGCCCACGGGAAGCTGGTCGTCGAACACGAGCATGGGCACGTGAAGCTGGGAGGCCGTCACGTCGCTGCCATGGCCGACGCGGCCGTACTCGCGGAACTCCTCGCCATGGTCGCCGGTGACGAGCGTCATCGGACGCGCGCCGCGCAAGCTTTCGATGCGCGCCAGCAGCTCTTCGACCTTGGTGTCCACTTCGTAGGCCGCGTTCCACGCGCGGGCCTTGAGGTGCTCGGGAGGCACGCGCGCCGTGGAGAGTCCGCCCTTGCCATTCCAGGCGGGCGAGAAGACCTCGGAGCGCGGTGGGTAGTCGTAGTCGAAGTGCGTGCCGGCGAAGAACACGAACAGGAACAGCGGCTTGTCCTGAGGCGTGGCCTCCACGGCCGCCAGCGCGTCACGGACCATGGCTTCGTCCCGCAGGTGGCTGCGGCCCGTGTAGTCCGTGCGCAGGCCTCCCGTCACGTCGCGGAAGACGGTGTCCTTGAGGCCCATCCAGTCAACGGAGGACGCGGCGAAGAAGAACTGCTGGTAGCCATTGTGGGCCAGCGCGGGGAAGAGGAGGGGCGTGCGGCCCGCGCCCACCACGGCATTGCGGCGCTGGGCCTCCAGCCCGAAGAACATGCTGAACAGCGAGTAGTCCGTGGAGCTGGCCGCGCTGTGGTGATGCAGGAAGCGCGTGCCGCTCTGCGCCCTGCGCCACATGTTCGGCATGACGTCGGCGGTGAAGAAGTCGTCACGCAGGCTCTCCACCAGGACGACGACGATGTCGGGACGGCGGGTGAAGCGCACCGCCGCGGGGTCGATGCTCGCCGCGGGCACGCCCGCCTCAGGGCTCACGCCCAGGCGCAGGCCGGATGCGGGCGCATTGCCCGTGATGCGCGAGAGGAGGGTGTTCATCCGCAACGGTGCCTGGAGGGGCAGGGTGGTGGTGGCGTGCTGCACGGCGCCGCCATGGGCGAAGATGAGGGACGCGGTGACCAGCCGCTCGATGGTGCACAGGGCCGTCATCAGCACCACCGTGCGCGCCACCCGGCGAGGGCCGAAGCCCCGGCGCAGGAACCAGATGCCCGCCGCCGTGTCGAGCGTGAGGATGACCACCATCGCTCCGGCCACCAGCGCCACCTCCGACGAAGACAGCCCCGTCTCCGCCAGGGCATGCGGCTGGAGCGCCACCGCCAGCACCAGGCCGTTGATGTGGAAGCCCAGTGAGTTGAGCACCAGCGCGTCCAGCCCGAGCAGCACGCCGCCCACCGCCGTCAGCACCGGGAGCGCGAAGCGGTAGCGGTGGCCGAGCAGGACGGCCAGCGGGAGGGTTCCAAGAAAGGCCACCAGCCCCAGGAACAACGCCTGGGCGAAGCTTCCCGCGAGCAGGAGGGGGCGGAGTCCCGGCGCCAGCCGCTCCACGGCCACGCGCAGCGCGCCGCCGAAGTACAGCAATGCGACGAGCCCGTGGAGCACGCACCAGGTCAGCGCGGTGCTCAGGTAGGGCCGGGCTGCTTCGAAGCGCTGGAGGAAAATGGCGGCTGCGGAGGACGCCGCGTCAGACATCCGTGACATTGCACGGCGCAGGTATTCCGGATGCCAGACTTTCGCAAGCATCAATGAAGTCCGGGGGCGTATCCCGCTGATGGCGGCGTGCAAGGATGCTGCTCATGCCTCCGCGCAAGCTCGTTCGGCACCTCGTCTGGTTGGAGTCCTTCGCCGCCGCCGTGGAGGCGGGCAGCATCGAGGCCGCCGCGGAGCACCTGGGCGTGGCGCGCTCGGTGGTGAGCGAGCACGTTCGCTCGCTGGAGCTGGCGCTGGCGGATGGTGCGCCGTTGTTGGAGCGCGGGCCTGGCCGTCGCTTGCAGCTCACCGCCCGGGGGGAGCGGCTCTTCGCGGGCACCCAGACGCCGCTGCATCAACTGGACATGAAGCGGCTGCGCGACCTGGCCAGCGCCGAGCCCGTGGTGCGGCTGGGCCTCAACCCGACGCTGTCCTTGTCCCTGGTGGGCGCCGTGGCGAGGGACGCCGCCGCCGCGGACCTCAAGCTGGTGCTCAGCTTCGGAGGGCCCCACGAGCTGACGCGCCAGGTACAGACGCGGCAGCTCGACCTGGCGCTCGACTTCACGCCCCTGCCTACCCATGAAGGCGTGGAGTCGGAGTCACTGCTGCGCATGCCCTTCGTCGTGCTCGCTGGGCCGGACAACGCGCTCGCGCGGCAGGCCGCGTCCCGGAAGTCGCTGCACGTGAAGGACCTGGAGGGGCAGCGCTTCGTGGACTGGCTGCGTGATGACCCCTACGGCGGCGCCAACAGCGCCCGCTTCGCCGCCCACGGCGTGACGGTGGATGAAGTGGGGCGCGCGGAGAGCTTCCTTCTCCTCTACGAGTTGCTGCGCGCGTTCCGCGCCTGCGCCATCACTCCGGACCTGCGCCCCATGCACCCGTTTCCACCGGACCTCCATGCGTGGCCCCTCCTGGAAGAGGAGCCCCAGGCGGTCGAGGTGGTGGCCTTGTGGCCTTCGGGAGCGCTCAGCCCCGGCGCCCGGTTGGTTCTGGATGGACTTCGCCGCAAGCCAGGCTAGTTCGACGTTAAAACGACGAAGACGTCGATTTCTGACGGATTTCCGTTCGCCTGGAGAAAGGATATCTTTCGAAAAGTAGAAGATTCCGCCTGAGGTGAATGATGATGACTCCCACGGAACGGACGATTGCCCGCCTGCCTGCTCATCTGCGTCGCTACGTGGTGAGCCAGGACTACGCGGCGTATACGTCGCGGGACCAGGCCGTCTGGCGGAATATCCTGGGCTCCTTGAGGGGCCACCTGGCGGACAAGGCGCACCCCGTCTACCTGGAGGGCCTGGAGGCCACGGGCATCGGCTCGGAGTGCATCCCCAGCCTGGATGAGATGAACGAGAAGCTCGCTCGACTGGGGTGGGCCTGTGTGGGGGTGCGTGGCTTCATTCCTCCCGCCGTCTTCACGGAGCTCCAGGCGATGGGCGTCCTGGCGATTGCCGCGGACATCCGCACCCACGAGCACATCGAGTACACGCCGGCGCCGGACATCGTCCATGAGAGCGCCGGGCACGCGCCCATCATCGCCAACCGCCGCTACGCGGAGTACCTCAAGGCCTGCGGGCTGGTGGGCTTCAAGGCCATTGCCAGCGTGGAGGACCAGGCCGTCTTCGAGGCCATCCGGAACCTGTCGGTGGTGAAGGAGGACCCGGACGCCAGCGAGGAGGAAGCGGCGCACGCGCAGGCCCGGCTGGAGGCCGCCAGCGCGAGCCGCCGCTACGTCAGCGAGAGCACGCGGGCGAGCCGCCTCTACTGGTGGACGGCTGAGTACGGCCTCATCGGGAGCGTGGCGTCGCCGCGCATCTACGGCGCGGGGCTGCTGTCCAGTATCGGCGAGGCGCAGCACTGCCTGACGCCGGCGGTGAAGAAGCTGCCGCTGAGCGTGGCCTGCGCGGACATGGACTACGACATCACCCGCATGCAGCCGCAGCTCTTCGTGGCGCGGGACTTCGAGCACCTGTTCGAGGTGCTGGCGGAGTTCGAGTCCACGCTGTCGTGGAAGCGCGGCGGCGACTTCGGCCTGACGGAGGCGCTGCGCGCGCGGACCGTCAATCACCTGGTGCTGGCGGACGGCCGCGAGGTGACGGGCCGGGTGCTGGAGATGCTCGCCGCGCCGCGCGAGGTGGCGCCGGGGCTGGGCACCGCGCTTGTCTGCATGGAGGGGCCCATCATGGCCTCGCGAGGCGGGCGCGCCCTGGACGACAAGCCGTGGAGCGGGCCGGCGCTGGTGGCGTTCGGCGCGGGGACCTTGCCGGAGCGCGGGCCCTTCAAGCTGTCGCTGGAGAGTGGGCTGGAGCTGGAGGGCTTCGCCACGGACGGCGGCCAGGTGCTGGCGCTGCGCGGCCGGTTGGCGGGGCGCGAGCTGGCGCTGCCCGCGGTGGCGAAGCTCTTCGTCAGCACGCACCTGCCCTCGGTGGCGGGTGGGCCTTCGGACCCGGCGACGTGGGACCGCTGGTACGGCGAGCTGAGCGCCTTCGCGGAAGGGGATGGCGAGGAGAAGGCCCGCACACGCAAGGCCCTGGCGCTGCACCCGGCGCTGGCCGCGCTCTACCGCGAGGTCCGGAAGATGCGGGAGACGCACTCCGTGAAGCCTGAGCGGCTGAGCCAGATTGCCGCGGCGGCCACGGACTTCCCGGATGACTGGCTGCTTCGCGCCGAAGTGGAAGAGCTGCGCCGCCGCGTCTGAGTCAGCGCCCCCAGTCCTTCTCCTCCAGGCCCTCCCGGAGGACCCAGCGCAGGTGTTCGTCGAAGTCGAAGGTGCAGCCCGAGACGTCGGGCGCTCCATCCAGCAGCCACGTCGACAGGTCGAAGTCGTCGTGGCGCGCCGGGAAGATGAGCAGCCCGGTGTCGCGACGCATCCCCGTGTCGAAGTAGTAGTAGTCGCTCACGCTCGAGTAGGCGCTGTACTGGAAGGGGATGAGCCGCTCGCGGAGCTTCTTCTCGAGGATGGCGGCTTCCAGTTCGTCCTCGTTGTCGCCGAAGGCGCCCTCCTCGACGTACTCCTTGGACCACTGGAGCGTCTCCAGCACCTCGGTGGGGCTCAACATCCGGGCGCGCTCATGTCCCTGCCAGTCCACCGCGGAGAAAAGGCCGTGGCGGGAGATGAAGTCGACGTAGGCCTGGGGAAGCAGCGCGCCCAGCGAGGACTCCAAGACGTGGAGGTCCTGAGCGGCCACCGGCGTGAGCGACACGGACCGGAGCGGGAGCTTTGTCTCGTGCTTCAGGCGCTCCTGAAGCGCGAGGATGGAATCAATGGCGCCAGACATTCGCGCCATCCTACGCACACCCGGGGAGCGCCGTTCGCTGGAAACACCACGGGCCCGGCCACGCGGCATGCGCATGGTCAGGCCCGTCTGGTGTCCTGCTTCCCGTTCGCCGCGGGCGCGCGGACTACTTCTCCTTGCCGGCGATCTTCCGCAGGGCCTTCTGGTCACGCACGCAGAGGATACGGCCGACGTTGCCGAGCACGCCCTCGCGCTTCATCTCGTTGATGAGCGTGGACACGAAGGAGCGGGAGGCGCCCACGAGGTCCGCGAGGTCCTGCTGGGTGATGCCGCGCAGGTCCGTCTCGCCGCCGTGCGGGCAGCGCTCGCCGTGCGCTTCAACCAGGGTGAGCAGGGTGTCCGCCAGGCGGGCCGGAACCTCCTTGAACGTCAGGCCCAGCACGCGCTTGCGCAGGGCACGCACGCGCTCGGCGTAGGCGCGGACCACGTCCACCGCCAGGGCCGGACGGGCCTCCAACTGGGCGCGGAAGTCGCGGCCCTCGATGCTCCAGACCTCGGCCTCACCGGCGGCGATGGCCATCTCTTCAATCGGCGTGCCCTCGGGGCGGAACAGCTCGCCGAAGAGGTCGCCCGGGCGGAGGATGGACACCACGGAGCGGGTGCTGTTCTTGCCGATGCGCATCAGGCGCACGCGGCCGGACTTCAGCAGGTAGACGCGGTCGGTGTTGTCACCGGGGCGGTAGATGGTCGAGTTGTGCGGGAAGGACTCGACCTTGAAGTAGCCCTTGAAGTCGATGGCCTCCTGGCCGGGCACCAGCTTGTTGGCGGTGACCATCATCCCGGAGCTGGTCGTCTGCAGCGGCGCCACGACGTTGGAACCGATGGGGCCGAGGGGGCGGTTGAAACCGTGCATGGCATAACTCCTGGGAAGGAAGCGTAGGGAAGCCGGGCCGTCTGCTTCAGCGGCGAACGGGACTTTCCTTCTCCAAGGTTCGTGCCAGCGGGAATTGAAATGCCGCCGGGACAACACCTCCTGAAATGCCGGGTACTTAGCGCTACAGGCCCGCACCAGAGCCCGTTCTGTGTCCAAAACCTGAAACAGAACGTTCAAACAGTCTGATCAATTTGAACGAAACGTTCAAACCGGGGGCATGAGTGTCGGAGCAGCGACACTGTCCAAGAGTGCTCACAACGCATCCTTCACAGGGAAGGTGTGCACTTGAGGGCTCTGGCTCTGTGCAAGACCGTACTTCTGGAGCTTGCGCTCCAGGGTGGGGCGGCTGATTCCAAGGATCTGGCAGGTGCGACCCTTGTGCCCCTTCGTGACGGTCATCGCACGGGCGATGAGCTGGCGCTCGGCCTCTTCCAAAGTGGGAATCAGGCTGGCGTCGTCCTCGGCCGGCGCGGCGAACATGGCGCTGGCGGTGTGGTGGGCGGAGGTGGCCCGGCCCGGCTCCGGCGAGGGGAGGGGAGACTCCAGGGCGGGCAAATCGTCCCCGCGCAGGACGTCACCGGGGGCCAGCACCACGGCGCGGGTGAGCACGTTCTCCAGTTCGCGCACGTTGCCGCGCCAGGGCAGGCGGGTGAGGCGCTCCATGACCTCGCCGGGCACGCGGGTGACGCGCTTGTGGACCTTCTCGTTGATGCGCTCGAGCAGGTGCTTCACCAGCGGGGGGATGTCCTCGCGCCGCTCGCGCAGCGGGGGAATCTGGAGGGTGATGACCTTGAGGCGTTGGTAGAGGTCCTCGCGGAAGCGGCCGGCCTCCACCTCCTCCACCAGCGCGCGGTGGGTGGCGGCGATGACGCGGGCGCGCAGCTTGATGCGTTTGACGCCGCCCACGCGCTCGAACTCGCGCTCCTGCAGTACGCGCAGGAGCTTGGCCTGGAGCATCAGCGACATGTCGCCAATCTCGTCCAGGAACACCGTGCCGTCCTCGGCCAGCTCGAACTTGCCCGGCTTGCCCGCCGTGGCGCCGGTGAAGGCGCCCTTCTCGTGGCCGAAGAGCTCGCTCTCCAGCAGCGTGTCGACGATGGCCGAACAGTTGATGCCGATGAAGGGCCGGGGCTCGTCGTAGGAGTAGTTGTGGATGACGCGGGCGATGAGCTCCTTGCCGGTGCCGCTCTCGCCCGTAATCAGCACGGTGGCGTGGCTGCCGGTGACTTTTCCAATCTCCTTCACCAGTTGCTGCATCAGCGGGCTGGTGCCCACGATGTCGCCCAGGCGGGCGGCGGCGTTCTCCCGGTGGACCTCGTCCGCGCGGCGCGACAGCTGGCGGTACTCCAGCGCGCGCTCCACCACCAGGTCCAGGGCGGCCGGGTCCGGGAAGGGCTTGTGGATGTAGTCGAAAGCCCCGG
Source organism: Myxococcus sp. CA005 (assembly GCF_006518205.1). Lineage (NCBI taxonomy): Bacteria > Pseudomonadati > Myxococcota > Myxococcia > Myxococcales > Myxococcaceae > Myxococcus > Myxococcus sp. CA005. The sequence continues at coordinate 28,103 of NZ_SRLV01000027.1, forward strand.
CCTTCATGGCCCGGATGGTGGTCTCCATGTCGTGGTACGCGGTGACCAGGATGATGCGCGCGTCCCCGCACAGGCCCTTCATCTCCTCGATGATTTCCAGACCCGTGCGGTCCGGGAGCATCATGTCGAGGATGACCACGCTGGGCATGGCCTCCTGGGCAGCGCGCAGTCCTGCCGCGGCGCTGGTGGCGGTGGCCACCTGGTAGCGGGGCTGGCCGTCCTGCTCGATCTCCTCGAAATGCATCTTCAGCGTTTCGAGGAGCGAGACGTCGTCGTCGACGATGAGAAGGGTCTCCATGGCGCTCTCAGGTGGCGAACGTCAGCGTCAGCACCACGCCCGGCTCGGCGCTGCCCCGGGCGGCCACGTCTCCCCCCACGCCCGTCATCACCCGGCGCAGGGCGGCCAGGGACAGACCGGCGCCCCGGGCCAGCCGGGAGCCGAAGGGCTCGAAGAGCGAACCGTTCTCCTCGGGGGGCAGGGCGGCGGCGGGGTCGTGGAGCACCATCATCACCTGGTGGGGGCCACCCCGGCGCAGGGCCACCTCCATCGGGCTGCCCTCCGCCTGGCCCATGGCGACGTTGAGCAGCACCTGGGCCAGCACGGGCCGCAGCCGCGTCGGGTCCACCCGGACGCGGGGCAGGTCGGGTTCCTCGTCCACGCGGACCTCCACGCGCCGTTCGGCCAGCTCGGGGGCCACCATCTCCGTGGCCTCCTGCACCACGCCGCGCAGCGGATGGGCGTCCAGCTTCGGGGTGGTGTCGCGGCCGTATTCGGAGAGGAGCCAGAGCATGCGCTCCATGGTGCGAATCTCCCGGTTGGCGATGGTGAGCCGCCGCTTGTCCCGGTCATTGAGGCCGGTGTTCCGGGCCAGCGTCTGCACCGCCATCTTCACCGAGGAGAGGGGGTTGCGAATCTCGTGGCTGAGCGAGGAGGACAGCCGTGAAATCTGCACCGGGGGGGCGCCGTCCAGCATGGCGTTGAGGTCCAGCACGGTGGCGCTGGCCTCGCCGTCGTCCAGTCCCAGGGACAGGCGGAGGGGGGACGCGTCCTCGCCGCCGAGGTTGGCGGAGATGAACTCCACCGCGCGGCGGTCCTCGCGGGCGCGGGCGTCCAGCTCACGGGCGCGCTTGGGCGACACGCCGAGGACCTCGTGGAGCGGCTGCTCCAACAGGGCCCCGGCGGGGCGTCGCAGGATGCTGGAGAGGTCGCCTTCGGCGCGTGTCACCCGCAGGCTTGGAGTCCAGGCGAGCATCGCGGCTTGCAGGAGATGGGTGTTCATTTGATGGGCCTGAAACATACCGACTAAGGTTCCGCGCTGTCCCCATGTCATCTCCGGCGCGTTTTCCTAAGAACCTTGTGGCCTGCCTCCTCTTCCTGTCCGGGGGCACTGCGCTCGTTTACGAACTCGTCTGGTCCAAGTACCTCGGGAATGTCCTGGGGAACAGCGGCCAGGCGCATGCCGTGGTGCTCGCCACGTTCATGGGAGGGCAAGCGCTGGGCGCATTTGTCTTCGGGCGGACAGCCGACCGGGCAAAGAACCCCCTGGCCCTTTACGGCCTGCTGGAGCTGGGCGTGGGCCTGTACGCGCTGGTCTTCCCCTATGTGCTCGATGTGCTGGGGGCGCTATGGCTGAACGTGGCCCCGTCCGTGCCGGATGGCTGGCGACTGGGGCCCCGGCTGCTGGTCTCCTCCGCGTCGCTGCTGATTCCCACGCTGCTGATGGGCGGCACGCTGCCGGCGCTGGTGCGGCACTTCGCCTCCAGCCTGTCGGGCGTGCGCTACGAGTTGGCGCGGCTCTACGCCGTCAACAGTCTGGGCGCGGCGGTGGGTGTGTTCATCGCCGGGACGAAGCTGGTGCCCGCCATCGGCCTGTCCTCCTCGGCGGGGCTGGCCGCGGGGCTCAACATCCTGGTGGCGCTGGCCTCGCTGGGGCTGGCCCGGCGCTTCCCGCCCGCGCTGGTGCCGGGACAGACGCCCCCCGCGGAAGCGGGCGACGCGGAGGTGTCCTATCCGCGCATCGCGGTGAGGGCGGCGCTCATCGGCGTGCTGCTGTCTGGCTTCACGTCCATGCTGTACCAGGTGACGTGGATCCGCCTGCTGTCCATCGTCCTGGGCGCGTCCACCTACGCCTTCACGCTCATCCTCACCGCGTTCATCATGGGCATTGGCCTGGGCAGCTTCTGGCTGATGACGCGCAAGGGACAGGTGGACTCGCTGCGCCTGTTCGGCCGGCTCCAGGTCGCGCTGGTGGCCAGCATCTGCGTGGCGCTGCCGCTCTACGTCCGGCTGCCGCACCTATTCCGCAAGGCGCAGTGGATGATGACGCGCTCGCTGGACACCTGGCCGCTGTTCCAGGTGCTGACCTTCGGCTTCTGCTGCCTGGTGCTGCTGGTTCCCACCTTCTTCATGGGCGCGGCCTTCCCGGCGGCGGCGCGCGTGGCCACGGCCAAGGTGTCCGAGGTGGGGCGCCAGTTGGGCGGCGTCTACTTGTGGAACACGGTGGGCACGATTACGGGTTCGGCGCTGGGCGTGCTGGTGCTGATGCCGTGGTGGGGCATGGAGGGCAACTTCATCGCGGGCGTGGCGGCCAACCTGCTCGGCGCGGGGCTGGCCTTCCACGCGGCTCCCGGCCGTCCCGCACAGCACGCGCGCGCCTTGTGGCCGGTGGCCGCCACGGCGGTGCTGGCGCTGGTGGTGCTGGGCGGGATGAGCGGCTGGGCGGTGCGGTTGTCGGGCATCGCCTCCATCCGCTCCCACGAGAAGCCGCCGGAGAGCTACGCGAAGCTGGTGGCGGACACGGAGGCCATCATCCGCCCCATCTTCTACCAGGACGACACCTTCGCCACGGTGATGGTGGCGGACGTTCCCGTGGACAACCTGCGTTTCATGAAGCTCAACGGGAAGGTGGACGCGTCCAACGGGAGCGACGTGGAGACGCAGGTGGTGGCCGGTCACCTGGGCGCCCTGTTGCACCCGCGTGAGCCCAAGTCGGTGCTGCTGGTGGGCGCCGGCGCTGCCATCACCGCGGGCAGCGTGCTGGTGCACCCCGTGGAGCACCTGGACATGGTGGAGATTGCTCCCGCCGTCATCGACGCGGCGCGCCTGTTCAAGGCGGACAACCGCAACGCGGTGGATGACCCGCGCACCCACGTGCACGTGGACGACGCCAAGACGTTCATGGCGCTGTCGCCGCGCAAGTACGACCTGGTGGTGAGCGTGCCGTCCAACCCGTGGGTGTCCGGCGTGTCCGGCCTCTTCACGCGGGACTTCTTCCAGACCGTGGACCGGCACCTGGCGGACGACGGCGTGCTGGTGCAGTGGATCCACACCTACGAGAGCAACGAGGACCTCATCAAGCTGGTGGTCCGCACCCTGCGAGACACCTTCCCGCACGCCACCACGTGGCTGGGGCCGCATGACCTGGTGATGGTGGCCAGCCGCAAGCCCCTGGCCTTCGATGCGGCGCGCCTGGCCGAGCGCATGGGGCATCCGGAGGTGCGGAAGGACTTGTCCCGCGTGGGCATCAACGACGTGTTCGCGCTGCTGTCCAAGCAGGTGCACAGCGAGGCCGGCCAGCTCGAGTTCGCCGGTGAGGGCCCCATCAACACGGACGACCACAACCTGCTGGAGTACGCGTCGCCCATCGCCTTCTTCGTGTCGAATCTGGACGTGCGCGTGAAGGACGAGCGGCGCGCGCCCGAAGGGGCGGACCGCCTCTTCCTGCACGACTATGTCCAGCAGCACCCGCCCACCGCGGAGCAGGCCGCCGGGCTGTACCGGAACATCGAGCGCTACCACGCGCCCAATGACCCCATGGTGCGCGGCGCGGCCGCGCAGTGGCGGCGGCTGGCCCCCGACAGCCCGGAGTCCGCCCTGGCCCTGGGCAAGGCGGCGCTGGCCCAGCAGGACTTGACGCTGGCCGCCTCGCTCCTGGAGCCGGAGGTGGCACGGGGAGGACGCGCGCCCGCGCTGGTGACGGCCTACCTCCGGCTGGTGACGGCTCAGACCTGGGCTTCGCGCACCATGTGGACGCCTGTAGGTGCCCTGCACGACACCGTGGCCCTGGGGCGCGAGGTTGCGTCCCGGCACCCGGACGACGAACATCTGGCCCGGGCGCTGCGCTCGCTCTGCGAGGCGCTGCCCCGTTCGAGCTGCGAAGGCACGGCCCAAACGCCCGTTGCCGCCCCCGGGGGCCCCTGAAATGGGGGCTTGGATCATCCCAATCGGGCCAATTGCCTGGAATCACTGAGAATTCCAGGCATCCTCCCGATGACCGATGGAGGTGGAAGTGGGATCTGCCCTAGGGTGCGAATCACCCAAGCAGCAGGGTGTTTTTTCCACCACTGCAATCCCCGGAGAGTTCCATGAAGGCGATCTCGAAGAAGCAGCAGCTCCGCAAGGCTCGTGGCCAGGGCATGACCGAGTACATCATCATCGTCGCCCTCATCGCGATCGCCGCCATCGGCGTGGTGACCCTGTTCGGCGACAACATCCGCAAGCTGTTCGGCGCCTCCGCCGACGCGCTGGCCGGTAACGCCTCCGTCGACTCCGAGGCCACCGAGCGTCAGCGCCAGCTGGAGAAGAAGACCATCAAGACGTTCGGCCAGAACAACGCGTACTGAGCCGTGTCCTTCCGGGGGGAGCCATACCTGCCTCGTGCGGGTGGCTCCTCTCGGGCGGCTGAGGTCGAGGGCTGAGTCGTCAGCCCGGTGCCCGGCCGGAAGTGGCAGCACCCCCGCCCAGGGGCTTGACCCTCACGCGACGTGAGGCCCTACACCTCCTCATCAAGAGGTGGAGATGGCCCTGACGGTGAGCCAGGTCGCCCGGCTGGCGAAAATCAGCATCCGCGCGTTGCACCACTATGACGAGCTGGGCCTGTTGTGTCCTTCGGACCGCAGCGAGGCCGGCTACCGGCTCTATTCACAGGCGGACCTCCAGAAGCTCCAACAGGTGCTCTTCTTCAAGGAGCTGGGCTTCCCGCTGGAGGACATCCGCCGCATCCTGGGCGACCCCACCTTCGACCTGCGCACCGCGCTGCGGATGCAGCGGCAGCTCCTGACGGAGCGGGCCGCCCGTCTGGACGCGCTGGTGCATGCCGTGGACGCGGCGCTGGACGCGCTGGAGAAGGGGACGCACGTGGACAAGGAAGCGATGTTCGAGGCCTTTGGCGACTTCGACCCCTCGAAGTACGAGGAGGAGGCGAAGCAGCGCTGGGGGAACACGGAGGCCTACAAGGAATCCGCCCGGAGGACGGCGCGCTACAAGAAGGAGGACTGGAAGCGCATCAAGGAGGAGGGGGACGTCCTCTTCCAGGCGTTGGCGGACCTGCTCGCGGCGGGCACCAGCGCCGCGTCGGCCGCGGCCATGGACCTGGCCGAGGCGCACCGGCAATACCTGGGCAGGTGGTTCTACGCGTGCCCACCCGCCATGCACCGGGGCCTGGGGGAGATGTACGTGGCGGATACGCGCTTCACGGAGAACATCGACAAGGCGCGCCCTGGCCTGTCGCTGTTCCTACGGGATGCCTTCGCGGCCAACGCGGAGCGACAGGGGGCCGCCGATGTTCCCTGCGGCTAGCTGAAGCCCAGCCGCTTCAGCATCACCGCGCGGATGGAGGGAATCCGGAAGCGGTAGATGAGCGCGTCCGCGAAGTAGTGCGCCAGCACCACCGCGAAGCCCAGGGACGTCATGGCGCGCAGCAGGGGATGCGTCTCCGCCACGCCCATGTTGCTGCCCAGCGCGCCGCGCACCACGCCCTGCTGGAGCAGGCCGTGCACCGCGCCCAGCGCCAACAGGGGCAGCATGGACGCAATCATCGCCGGGACGATGAACTTCCGCGGCAGCCGGGGCGTATCACCCTCGCGCGGCTCCAGCATCCGCGCGGTGAGCATGTAGTACTCCAGGCCGTGCATGCCGGGCAGCATGACGTAGCCCCAGGTGGGCGCCACCAGCACCAGCCCGGTCGCCGTCGCCATGGCCAGGAGGTAGAGCACCTTGGGTCCGCTGACGGCCTCCGCGCGCAGTACCGTGCGGAACAGCAGCATGAAATAGCCCAGCCACACCGCCAGCAGCACCCCTAGCGTGCCGTGCGGGAGCACCGCGCCCTGGCCAATGTCCAGGTACGCCGGCGCATCGGGCCCGGGGGCCTCCGGCACGAAGAAGATGCGCACCAGCAGCAGCGAGAGCAGCAGCGGGACGTACATCTGTTGCAGCTTGCGCTCCAGTGCCGACGCGCCAGGCAGGCCGGCCTTGCCCGCGCGCAGCCCGTGGAGTGACCAGATGCCCCGGTGCTGGGACAGGGTGTGGTGCGTGCCGAAGACGTTGAAAATCACCGCCACGCCATACGTGTGCGCCGTGCGCTCCGCGTAGAACGTGAAGAAGAGCACCGTGCCCACCGCGAGCATGCCCAGCGAACCCGCCAGCACCTGCCGGGGTTGGCCCGGGGCGGACGTCAGCACGTCCCGGTGCACCGCGAAGAGCAGGAACGTGAGGATGACGTGGGTGGCGTTGCCGAGCAGGTTCTGCGCCGTCCAGGCTGAAAGGCGGTGTGCGCCTTCCGCGGCGCCCGGGGCCAGCCAGACGTTGGCGGCCGCCGTGCACAGGGCCAGGGCCAGGGGCAGGGCGACGATGAGGGCATCTGCCCGCGGTGAGAAGAGCCACAAGCCCCGGAAGGCCAGCGCCCCGCCCGGGGAGGGGGCCGTCACGGGGGACGGGGAGTTCACGGCGGGGCTCAGCGGCGTCATACCGTACGGACCCTAACATGCCCGCTGGCGGCGGCGCCGCTCGCGTCGCGCCGTGCCCGTGTTAGAACAGGGCTTTCATGGAAGGCCGCCTGCTTCTGAAAAACTGTGCCGTGTTCAGGGCGGACGGACGCGTCCGCCATGGCATGGCCGTGGTGGTGGAAGGCAACACCATCCGCCGCATGGCTCCGGACGCCCAGGTGCCCGTGCTGCCCGGGGACTGGGAAGTCGCCTGTCATGGCCGGCTGGTGGCGCCAGGCCTGGTGGACTGTCACACGCACCTCGTCAACGGCCAGTTGCTGCCGCCGACGGGACACTTCCTGATGCTCCCGCCCCGCGAGCGCCTGGACCGGCTCCGGCACGTGGCGCGGCTGCTCACGAACGAGGACGTGGAGGCCCTCACCCGCTACGCGGCGGCCCGGGCCCTGCGTCACGGCGTCACCCTGGCGGTGGAGCACCTGTCCTGCCAGGACGTGGCCGGAGGACTCGCCGCCCAGGCTCGCGCCGCGGAGGCGGTGGGCTTGCGGTTGGTGACGAGCCACTCCACCCACGGATTGGACGGCGCCGCGCAGGCGCAGGCGTGGCTGGACGCCAACGCGGACTTCACGCGCGCGCATCGGGACCACCCGCTGGTCCGGGGGGCGCTTGGCTTCCATGCGTCGTTCACCTGTGACGACGCGCTGCTGCGCCGCATCGCGGAGCTGAGCCGGGTGCTGGACGCGCCCACCGTCTTCCATCTCGCGGAGAGCGAGGACGACCTCTCCTCCACCTACTCGCAGCACGGCAAACGCGTGGTTCCGCGGCTGGATGCGCTGGGGCTGCTCGGGCCGCGTGCCATCGCGGGCTATGCGCGCGTGCTGGACAGCGCGGAGGCGGAGCTGCTGGAGCAGAGCGGTGCCTTCGTGGCGCTGGCGGCCCGGGGCGTGCGCGCGCTGGAGCGTGGCGCGGACCCCATGGACGCGGTGCTGTCGCGGGTCCACCTGCTGGGGCTCGGCACCGGGGGCCATGGCAGCCTCCAGGACGAACTGCTCGCCGCGCTGGTGGGCGTGCTGCGCATCTCCCGTTCCGGAAGGCTGCCGGACGTGGATGGCGCGCTGGCGCACCTGCTCGTCAACGGCCCGGCGGAGCTGTGCACGCGGCTGTTCGGCCTGCCCTCCGGGAGCGTGGAGGAGGGGAGCATCGCGGACCTCGTCGTCTACGACGTCGTGCCCACCGCGGATCCGGAGACGGGCTACTCGCCCTATCTGCTCGGGCAACTGGCGCATTCGCCGGTGGGATGGACCATCGTGAACGGCCGGGTCTGCGTGCGGGAGGGGCAGTTGCTGGGGCTCGACTACGTGGCGCTTTCCCGTGCGGCGACCGAGGCGCTGGAGCGTGTCTGGACGCGCGCGCGTCTGGGCAGTTGAGCGGCGGCATGGGCACACTGGCTTCTTCTCTCGTGGAGACGCTGCGCGCCTCGCGCGGCCGGCGCGGGCCGCTGCTGGGAGACGCGCGGACCACGGCCTGGCGCGTGGTAAACGCCGAAGCGGACGGTGTGCCGGATGTGACGGCGGATGTGTTTGGTGACGTGTACGTCATCAGCCTCTACCGGGACTTCACGCCGGACGAGGAGGAGACGCTGCTCGACGCGGCCGTGGCCGCCTGGGCGCCTCGAAGCCTCTACCTCAAGCGCCGGCCCCGGGAGGCGCGTGTCCTGGCCAACGTGGCGAAGGAGTCGCTCGCACCCGAGGCGCCCGCCCGGGGCGAAGCGGTGGAGTCCTTCACCGCGCTCGAAAACGGCCTGACGTTCCTCATCCGTCCGGCGCAGGGGCTGTCGGTGGGGCTGTACCTGGACATGCGGGACACGCGGGCGTGGCTGCTGTCGCAGGCGCGGGGCCTCACCGTGCTCAACCTCTTCTCGTACACCTGTGCCTTTGGCGTCGTGGCCATGGCGGGCGGCGCGAAGCGGGCGCTCAACCTGGATGCGAGCCGGCGCGTGCTGGAGTGGGGCGAGGAGAACGCGCGCCTCAATGGCCAGACGGTGGACCGATATGACTACGTGGCCGGTGACGTGTTCGATTGGCTGAAGCGCCTGGCGAAGAAGGGCGAGTCCTTCGACATCGTCATCTCGGACCCGCCGTCGTTCTCGACGACGCGCAGTGGCCGGTTCTCCGCGGCGCGCGACTATGCCCGGCTGGCCGAGGCCGCCGCGCGCGTCGTCAGTCCGGGAGGCCAACTGGTGGCGTGCTGCAACCACGCGGGACTGGCTGCCCGCCGCTTCGAGGCCATGGTGCTCGAAGGGGTGTCCCAGGCGGGACGCCAGGGGAAGTCGTTGGGCTCGCTGGCGCCGTCCGCGTTGGATTTCCCACCGCCGCCCGGACAGGAGCCCGCGCTGAAGGTGCACCGGGTGCAGGTCCGTTAGGAATAGAGGCCTGCCGAGCTTCGCCCAAGTTTGTTGCCACTCCGCGGCTCGGCACAGGTAGGCTCGCCGGGCCATGCCTCCCGCCGCCCCGCAGCGCGACACCGGCCGCTTTGGAAAGTACCGCCTCATCGACCGCATCGCCGTGGGAGGCATGGCCGAAATCTTCCTCGCGCATCAGCAGCAGGAGGACGGCCGCGAGTCTCCCGTCGTCATCAAGCGCATCCGCCCGCATCTGTCCAAGCACACGGCCTTCGTGAAGATGTTCCTCAACGAGGCCCGGCTCGCCGCGCAGCTCAACCACCCCAACGTGGTGCAGATTCACGACCTGGGGAAGATTGCCGACAGCTACTTCATCGCCATGGAGTACGTGTCCGGGCGGGACATGCGCCGCGTCGTCCCCAAGGCGGAGGCGCTGGGGATTCCCTTCCCACTGGTGTACGCGGTGAAGATTGCCTCGTGCGTCTGCGCGGGCCTGCACCACGCGCACACCAAGGGGGACCTGTACGGCAACCCGCTCAACATCGTCCACCGGGACGTGTCACCGGAGAACATCGTCGTCGCCTTCGATGGCTCGGTGAAGATTCTGGATTTCGGCATCGCCAAGGCCGCCAACCAGATGGAGCAGACGCGCAACGGCGAAATCAAGGGCAAGCTCAGCTACATGAGCCCGGAGCAGTGTCTGGGCAAGCCGCTCGACTGCCGCAGCGACGTCTTCTCCCTGGGCGTGGTGCTCTACGAGTGGCTCACCGGCTTCAAGCTCTTCACCGGTGAGTCCGAGGCCGCGGTGATGCGCAGCATCACGGACGGGAAGATCTACGCGCCGTCGTACTTCCGCGAGGACCTGCCGGAGCGCCTGGAGACCATCCTGATGCGCGCGTTGGAGCGCGACCGGGACAAGCGCTACCAGACGGCCGCGCAGATGCAGAAGGACCTGGACGCCTTCCTGGACGCGTACGACTTCACGCCCACGGCGCTGCACCTGTCCAACTTCATCAAGCAGCTCTTCGAGGAGGAGCTGGCCGCCGAGCAGCGCCGCCTGGCCGTGCGCGCCGCGGCCGCGCCCACGTCGGAGGAGGCCCTGGAGCTGTCGGATGTGGCGGATGCGCTCGACACCGCGAAGGCCATGCCCGCTCCGGAGCCGGAGCCCCCGGCCCACGATGACCGCACCGAGCCGCGCACCCTGGCCGTGCCGCTGAGTCCCGCCGTCTCGGAAGCGCTGGAGGCGGTGGCCCGCCGCAACAACGTGCCCGCGGGCCGCATGGTGGCCGAGCTGCTCGAGTCCTGGCTCAAGTACCGCTGACCCATGCCCCGGCTGAAGCTGACGCTCGAATACGAAGGAACGCGCTACGTGGGCTGGCAGGTGCAGCCCAACGGGCCCTCCATCCAGTCGGTGCTGGAATCGGGACTGGAGCGGCTGCTGGGGGCGCGTGTGTCGGTGGCGTCGGCGGGGCGTACGGATGCGGGCGTCCATGCCTCCGGGCAGGTGGCTTGCTTCGACTCGCCCCGGGTGTTGCCGATGAAGGCGTACGTCATGGGGCTCAATGGCCTGCTGCCTCCCGACGTGGCCGTGGTGGACGCGGTGGAGGTGGCCGAGGACTTCGACCCACGCCGGTGGTCCCGGGGCAAGCGCTACCGGTATCGCGTGAGCAACCGGCGCACGCGCTCGCCCCTGCGGCGGATGACGCACTGGGAAGTCTTCGCTCCGTTGGATGTGGAGGCCATGCGGCAGGCGGCCGCGCACCTGTTGGGGCGGCATGACTTCTCTGCCTTCAGGGCCGCGGACTGCCAGGCCAAGCACGCGGTGCGGGAGATACGGAGCCTGGCGGTGGAAGGCACGTCGGGGGACGCCGTGTCCTTCGTGGTGGAGGGCACCGCGTTCCTGAAGCACATGGTGCGCAACCTGGCGGGGACATTGGTGGAGGTGGGGAAGGGACGGCGGCCCGCGTCCTGGGTGGCGGAGGTGCTGGCCTCCCAGGAGCGCAAGCGCGCCGGGCCCACCGCGCCGCCTCAGGGGCTGGTGCTGGAGGAGGTCTTCTACCGGGACGGCCCGCCTGCCCGCACGCCGGGGGGAACGACGGACGCGGAAGAGGATGAGGGCTGAAGTGGAGTAGGCTGCCTGCCCGTGAGCTCCAAGACGAGTGTCCTCGAACCGCTGCGCGTCCGTGTCCGTCGCTTCCAGTTCATCATGGGACTGGGGTTCATCGCGCTTATCGCGGGGTCGATTCTGAGTGTGGCGCTGACGCTTCGGCTGAGCGTGCGCATCCAGGCGGTGCCGGTGGGCGTGCTGCGGGTGGCGCTGGCGGTGCTGCTGGAGAACCTGTGGGTGCTCGGGATGTTGCCGGTGCTGTGCTACGGCGCCGCGCGGGTGATGGAGCTGCGTCCGTGGACCACGGCGGGCGGTGCGGCGCTCACGGGCGCGGCCTTCTTGAACGCGATGGCCTTCATCCAGAGCGGCGTGTACGGGCTGTGGGCCGGGGACATCGGCTCCGTGTTCAGCCTAGCGGCCTTCGCTGGAGGCGTCGTGCTCAGCGCGCGTGCGGTGATGATGGGCCGGCACGCCGCGGCACAGCAGTCGGTGAAAACCCAGGCCAAGGCAGCGGAGCGCAAGTCCGAGTACGACGAGTTCCTCCGCGCGGCGGAGCAGGGCGGGGCGCGGCTGGAGCAGCGAGAAGCCCAGTCCACGGCTGTGGCTGGAGACGCGCTCACGGCCGCGGCCCTCTCGGCGACGGTTGCTTCCGCGCAGGCTCAGGCGCCAGCCAGCGACGCGAACGCTGCTGCATCGCAGGCGCAGGACTCCGGTGGCGTGGAGCCCGCTGCGACGGAAGAGGCAGGGGCATCACCCGCCACCGACACCCAGGCCGGCAAGGCCCCCGAGGCCTGAGCCCGCACGAGCGGGGGCCTTCACGCTACTCGTGGGGCTCGGCCTCGCGGACGACGAGCACGTCGCACTTCGCCTCACGGATGAGGTCCGTCGCGACGCTGCCGAGCAACGCGAACGCCACACCGGAGCGCGCCCGGGTGCCCAGCGCCAGCAGGTCCGCGCCCTGGTCGTCCACGAACTCGAGGACGATGGAGCGTGAGCCGCCGCTCTCCATCACCAGGTGGTACGGGATGTCGACCGCATCGAGCTCCCGCTGCAACGCCTTGAGCTTGCGCTCCGCGGTCGCCTTGAACGTCTGCCGGTAGTGCTTGTACTCCTTCGCCGTCAGCCCGGGGAACACCGCGTACTCCAGCGGCACGTCATACGCGTGCACCAGCGTTAGCTCCGAGCCGGGCGTCATCAGCGTGGGAACGAAGCTCGCCGCGCGCTTGGACGTTTCGTCGGCGTCCACGGCCACGACGGGCCGTAGGTAGGGCCCAGGAGCCCGCCGGTTGGCGATGAGCACGGGCAGGTCTCCGCCGCGGATGACGTTCTCCGCCGTGGAGCCCAGGAACATGTTGCGCAGCGGCTTGTCGCCATGCCGGCCCAGGACGATGAGCTCCGCGCCAAAGGCCCGGGCCCGGCGCAGGATGGCCTCGACGGGCTTGCCGCGAGCGATGTGCGTGTCGACCGTGGCGGAACTGCCCTCGGCACGCAGCATGTTGCGCAGCCGCTCGGCGACCCGCTCCAACTCGCGCGCGGTGGCCTGGAGCGCTCGGGAGCCCACCTCCGCGGGCATGCGGCTGGGGAGGACGTGTGTCACCAGCACCTTCGCGCCGTCCGCGAGTGGCAGGTGTCCAGCCCTGCCCACCGCGTGGGTGCTCGCCTCCGAGAAATCAGTGGCGACGAGCACTCTGCGAAGTCGCCTCGGGACCGCCTGCTTTCGTGGTTTCACACACGAGAGTCTAGGAGGCCCAGACGCAGCAGGCACGGCAAACCCGCCTGAATGTCATCAGGCGGATGTGCCGTGCCCGGATGAATCAGGCGCTCGCGGCGCCGGCCACGGCCGGAGTCTCACCCTCTGGCGGCACGTGGTTCTCCGCGGCGTCCGCGGCGGCGATGCGCTCATCCAGATCCGCCGTCAGCCGTGCGAAGGCCTCCTTGCCAATGGTGGCGGACTGGTAGGCCTTGAGCAGCGCCGCCTTCTCCACGATGAGCACGCGGCGAACCGCTTCCTGGTGCTCCTCCTCGTGGAAGCGCATCGACTGCTGCTTCAGCGCCGTCAGCTCCTTCTCCGCGACGACTTCCTTCTCCTGGTAGTCCTTCTCCAACTGCGTCACCACATCCCCCGGAATCTCCCGGGCGCGGCGCATGCTCTCCAGCGCGGCCTGCGCTGCGTGGATGGCGCCCAGGCGGCCGCGGGCCAGCTCGTACTGCTCCTGGAACGCGTCCTTGAGGCCGGTGATGCGCAGCTTGCGCAGCAGCGGCGCCATGGTGAGGCCCTGGAAGATGATGGAGAGGACCACCACGCCGAACGTCATGTTCACCAGCAGCTCGCGGTGCGGGAAGTCCGTGGGAAGACCGAGCACCAGCACCATGGAGATGGCGCCACGCAGGCCGCTCCAGGTGAGCACCGCGCTCCAGGTCCACGGCATCTTCTCCTTGGTGAAGCGGAGCAGCGCGGACACGCCGTAGACGACCACGGCGCGGGCCACCATCACCGCCACATAGGCGGCGAGGATGGGCTTCCACGAGGCCAGCAGCGAGGAGAGCTGCACCTCCAGGCCGATGAGGAGGAACACCACGGAGTTGAGCGCGAACGCCAGGTACTCCCAGAAGCTCTCCACCGCGATGCGGGTGGCGGGGCTCATGCCCTCGTGCGTGGCCCAGTTGCCGCACAGCATGCCGGCCACCACCGACGCGATGACGCCCGAGTAGTGGAAGTGCTCGGCGAGCACGAACGAGCCGTACGCCGCGATGACCGTGAGGGTGATTTCCACCATGGCGTCGTCTACGCGCTTGATGACCTGCGCGACGGCGAAGCCCACCGCGCTGCCCATCAGCACGCCCATGCCGAAGACCTTGATGAAGTCGAACAGGGCGCCGCCCACCGTGAACTGGCCACCCGTGGCGACCGCGACGATGAGCGTGAAGAGCACGACGGCGGAACCGTCGTTCAGCAGGCTCTCTCCCTCCACCAGGATGAGCAGCCGCTTGGGCGCGCCCAGCGACTTGAAGAGCGCCACCACGGCGATGGGGTCCGTGGACACGATGACGGACGCGAACACCAGCGCGGACAGCATCCCGAAGCCATGGACGAAGTCCAACCCATCCACCACGCGCGTGAGGATGAAGGCCGTGAGCCCCGCGGAGGCCAGGAGCCCTGGAATGGCCAGGGCGTGGATGGCCATCTTGTTCTTCCAGAACTTGCGGAACTCGACGTGGAAGGCCGCTTCGAAGAGCAGACCTGGGAGGATGATGGCGAAGAGCAGCTCCTTCGTGAGGTGCGGCGGCTCGAACGCCTTGAACGTACCCAACAGCAGGCCCGCGACGACCAGGGCAACCGTATAGGGGATTTTGAAGTACCGCGCGGCGATGGCCACGGCGGTCGCGATGGCGAAAATCAGTACGAAGGCCAACTCGAAATGCATTCGTCCTTACCTGTTTAGACTCAAAGCGCGGGACGATAGCGCAGTTGCGCTGGACAGAGACGCACTCGATGTTGTTCTTGCTTGTACGGAGGGCATCGCAAATTGCCAGGGCGAGGTGGAATGCAAGGCATCACCTCTCGCCTGGCTGCTCTTGCCTTCCCGCGTGGGGCTTCCCAGCTTTGAGCCATGTCCAAGCACCCTCGCTCCAAGGGAGGACGGCTGAGCGCGGGCCTCAAGCTCATCGGGCCGCTCTGCATCTCCGTCGGCTTGCTCGTGGGGCTGCGGCTGCTGGGGCCGCAATACCTGGATCAGCAGACGCTGTCGGGCTGGCTGAGGCCCCTGGGCGCGCTGGCGCCCTTGGCCTTCATCCTGCTCCTCGCGGTGCGCCCGGTGACGCTGCTGCCCGGGCAGCTCTTCACGGCGGTGGGCGGCATCCTCTTCGGCATGGCCGCGGGCACGGTCTACGCGCTCGTCGGGACGCTGCTGGCCTCGGGCCTCATCCACTTGCTGGCGCGCAGGCTGGGCCGCAAGCCCATGCGGCGGCTGGCCGGGGACAAGCACCCGGTGTTCGAGCGCGCGGCGCGCGAGCATGGCTTCCAGCTCGGCTTCCTGGCCTGCATCAATTCAGTGATTCCGGCGGATGTGATGCTGGCGACGGCGTCCGCGTCAGGCGCCCGCTACGTCCCGCTGGCGCTGGGCGCGGTGGTGGGCACCCTCCCCGGGACGCTGCTGACGGCGCTCTTCGGTAGCTCGCTGGGACAGGGGAAGACGTGGATGACGGCTGTGTCCGCCACCGGCATGGTGGTGAGCCTGCTGCTGGGGCTCGTCCTGGGACGCAAGCTGATGCGGGAGTTGCTCGCGAAGGAGGCGGCCGTTGCGAGCGGAGGGCCTGGGCGTGTGCACCCAGGCCCTGGGGACGTGCGGCCTACGGGTAGCAGGCGGCCTGGCGCAGCGCCGTGTCTTCCGGCAGCCCCAGCGCGACGTTGAAGTTCTGCACCGCCTGGCCGGCCATGCCCTTCACCAGGTTGTCGAGCGCCGCCATGACGGCCACCGAGCGGCCCTTGGTGGCCACCGCGATGTCGCAGAAGTTGCTGCCGGCCACCGCAGCGATGCGCGGCGTACCCTCGACGATGCGCACGAACTTCGAGCCCTCGTAGTAGCGGCGGTACTTCTCCATCAGCGACGCCGTCACCACCGCGCCGCCGTGCTCCGGCCACTCGAACTGCACGGTGGCGAAGATGCCGCGCACCATGGGCGCCGAGTGCGGGACGAAGGCCAACCGGTGCCGCTGCGCGCCGTGGGCGACCAGCATGACCTCCACCTCGGCCTCGTGCTGGTGCTCCAGCGGCTTGTACGCGCGGAAGTCTTGCGCACGCGTCGGGTGGTGCGTGCCCTCACCGGGCAGCGAGCCGGAGCCGGACGAGCCCGTGACGCCGGACACCGCGAGCAGCCCCAAGCCCGGCGTGGAGGCGATGGGCAGGAGCGCCAACTGCACCGCCGTGGCGAAGCAGCCCGGGTTGGCGATGCGCTTCGCCGTCTTCACCGCGTCGCGCTTCCACTCGGTGAGGCCGTAGGTGAAGGTGCCCAGCAGCTCCGGGGACGGGTGGGGCCGGCCGTACGCGCCCGCGTAGCGGCCCGGGTGGTCCAGCCGGAAGTCGGAGGACAGGTCCACCAGCAGCAGGCGCTCGGCGATGCCGACCTCCGCCCACTGCTTCTCCAGGCCCGCGAACTGCTTGGCCAGGTCGCCGTGGCCCAGCGCGCTGAAGACGACGGGCTGCTCGCAGTCCGCCAGCCACTTCCAGTCGGGCTCGCCCTCGAAGCGGCCCTCCACCAGTCCGCGCAGGTGCGGGTGCACCTTGTGGATGGGCTCGCCGGCGTGGTGCCGCGACACCGCGCGGATGCTGCCCACCGCGGGGTGGCCGGAGAGGATGCGCAAGAGCTCGCCGCCGCCGAAGCCGGAGGCACCCAGGATGTAGATGTTGACCTGCGTCATGACTTCCTCCCCGCGCCCAGCTTGGGGGCGATTTTTTCCAGGATGAGTCCGCCCAGCGCCGCCGCGTCCGCGCGGGCGTTGCGAGCGGGGATGCCCACCACCTGCTCCACGAAGCGCACGCCCACGGCGTTGTCCGTGGCCGGTCCGGCCACCACGTCCACTTCGATGCCGTACGCCTCGCGCAGGTGCCGCACGCCGCCGGATGCGCCCACCGGGTCGTTGGCGCACAGCACCCACGCCCCCGCCAGGCTCTTGAGCTCCGGGTCCGCGAGGATGCCCTGTACGCCGTACTCGCCCATGATGCCGTCGCCCGTCTCCGCGACGATGACGTCCACGTTCTCCGCCGCCAGCTCGGAGAAGAGCACCCGCGCCACGCGCGCGCCCGTGCGAGGGCCCGTGCAGACGATGCCCGCGTCCGTGAAGTCCATCACCACGTCCGCGCCGGAGTCCTGCATGCTCAGCGTGTCGCGCATCAGCGACACCCCCGTCAGCTTGGCGCCGCCCACGCGGAAGCCCGCCTGTGCCAGCTTGCGCACCATGGCCGCCGAGGCGAACGTCTTGCCCGAGTTCATGCAGGTGCCCACCACGTAGACGACGGGGCACTTCACCGGCGACGACGTGCCCTTCAGAGCGCCGGAGGACACGTGCGCTGGCTGCCCGGTGCGCGACATCAGCTCCGGGAACTCCAGCACCTGGCCCAGCACCTCCGCCTCGAAGGGCAGGCCCACGCCGTGGTTGTGCGAGGTGCACTTGCCGATGACGCCGCCCATGTTGAGCATGTGCAGCCGCTCGCCCACGGTGACGGACGCGGGCACCACGCCCTCATAGCCGTGAAGCGCGTTGCGGTGGCCCAGCGCGCCCACGACGATGTCACCGGCGTGCAGCGTCACCAGGCGCCCGTGCACGTCCTCGAGCTGGTTGTACGTGCTCTTCTCTCCGTGGATGCGCACGGCCACCACCGCGCCCTCCTCGGCCTTCACCTCGGACGCGAGGTGGACGGTACGGCCCAGGCCGAGGTTGCGGGTGACACTGCCTACCTTGTCGACGAAAACCTTCATGGCACCCTCACTTCGCGCGATGCGAGAGCATCTGCGCGACGCCGTACAGCTTGGCGAAGCCCGCGGCTTCCGAGCCGTTCCACAACACGTTGGCCTCTCCGTACGTCGCCACCTTCGCGTCCATCAGCGAGTGCGGCGAACGCACGCCTTCCACCACCTGCGTGCGCGGGTGCAGCACCAGCCGCACGTCACCCGTCACGCGCTCCTGCGACGAGGTGAGGAACGCCTCCAGGTCCTTCACCAGCGGGTCGAAGAAGTGCCCCTCGTGCAGCAGCGAGCCGTAGAGGTTGCCCATCGACTCCTTCCAGAAGAGCTGCTTGCCGGAGAGCACCAGCTTCTCCAGCTCGCGGTGCGCGGTGACGAGCAGGTGCGCCGCCGGCGCCTCGAAGCCCACGCGGCCCTTGATGCCCAGAATCGTGTCACCCAGGTGCACGCCCCGGCCGATGCCGTAGGTGCGCCCCAGCGCGTTGAGCGCCTCCACCAGCTTCACGGGGCCCAGCTTCTCGCCGTCCAGCGCCACCGGGACGCCCTTCTCGAAGGACACCGTGAGGGGACGGGGCTTGAGGTCCTGCGACAGCTCGCCGCCGGGGAAGGCCGCCTCGGGCAGCGCCTTCCAGGAGTCCAGCGTCTCGGCGCCGCCCACGGAGGTGCCCCACATGCCCTCGTTGACGGAGTAGGAGCCCAGCTTCGGCGGCATGTGGACGCCGCGCTCGGCCAGGTAGGTCAGCTCCTGCTGCCGGCTCAGGGACAGCGTGCGGATGGGCGTGAGCAGCTCCAGCTCCGGCGCCAGCGAGCGGAAGGCCACGTCGAAGCGCACCTGGTCATTTCCCGCGCCCGTGCTGCCGTGCGCCAGCGCCTGGGTGCCCTTCTCGCGCGCCACGCGGACGACCTCCGCCGCCTGGCACGCGCGCTCCGCGGACACGCTCAGGGGGTAGACCTGGCCGCGCAGCACGTTGCCCGCGATGAGGTAGCGCAGGTAGCCCTGGAAGAGCGTCTCGCGCGCGTCCACCGTCACGTGCTCCACCGCGCCCAACTGCTTGGACAGCGCGGCGATGCGCTCCAACTGCTCGGGCGGGAAGCCGCCGGTGTCCACCGTGACGGTGGTGACGTCGTAGCCCTGCTCTCGCAGGTAGACGGCACAGAAAGCGGTATCGAGTCCGCCGGAGAAGGCCAGCACCACGTTCTTCTTGTTGCTCATGATTCGCTCCTCGCGGGGATGCGGTTCAAACCGTCCAGACGCGCCCGGCGGCATCGGCCACCAGGCGGTGCGTCTCATCGAGCCAGGCGCGCGAGGCGGCCAGCTCTTCCCGGGCCTGGGGCAGGCCCAGGTTGCCGGCGCCACCCAGGTGGGTGGCCGTCAGGGCGCCGCGGTCTGGACGGAACGTTCCTTCCACCAGCTCGCGGCCCACCTGCTTGTAGGCGTCACGGAAGGCCTGTCCCTGGGCCACCAGCGCATAGGCATGGTGCGCCGCGTACAGCGTGTCGTCGCTGGCACGCGCCGCCGCGTCCGCCTTCACCTGGAGCGCGGGCACCAACCGGGTGAGCACGTCCAGCAGCTCCCGCGTGGAGCCCAGCGCCGTCAGGGTGGGGGACTTCAGCAGTTGGAAGTCGCGGTGGTAGCTGGAGGGCAGTCCGCCCGCGACGGCCTCCACCTGATGCGCCAGTCCGCGCAGCTCGCGGCAGCGGCCCCGGGCCAGCTCCACGACGTCCGGGTTCTTCTTCTGCGGCATGATGGACGAGCCCGTGGTGTACGCGTCCGGCAGTCCGAGGAAGCCGAACTCGTCCATGCTGTAGAGCTGCACGTCCCACAGCCACTTCTCCAGCGTGCCCGCCACCGAGCAGGCCCAGCCCAGCACCGCGGACTCGTGACGGCCGCGTCCGTTCTGCACGTCGATGGGGCTGCGCTGCACGCGCGAGAAACCCAGCAGCGCCGCCACGTACTCCCGGTCGATGGGCAGCGGCACGCCGAAGCCCGCCGCCGCGCCCAGCGGGCAGCGGTCCAGCCGAGCCCACACGCCGCGCAGCGCCTCGAGTTCCTCCAGCAGCCCTTCCGCGAACGCCATGCCCCACAGACCGAAGGTGGAAGGCATGGCCCGGCGCAGGTGCGTGTAGCCCGGCAGCGCCACGTCCTTGTGCGCCTGCGCGAAGTCCAGGAAGGCCCCCGCCAGCTCCGCCGCCCGCGCGCCCAGCGTGAGCACTTCTTCACGCAGCAGCAGGCGCAGGGCCAACTGCACCTGGTCGTTGCGAGAACGCCCCAGGTGGATGCGCTTGCCCGGCTCGCCCACGCGCTCCACCAGCGCCGCCTCCAGGGCGGTGTGGCCGTCCTCCTGCTCGGGACGGATGACGAACGTGCCCGCGCGGGCCTCGTCGTGCAGCGCCTTGAGCGCCGTCACCAGGGACTTGGCCTCCGCGTCCTTCAGCAGGCCCACGCGCGCCAGCATCCGCGCGTGCGCGGCCGAGCCGAGCGCGTCATGCGGCGCCAGCGCCAAGTCCACCACCGGGTCGTTGCCCACCGTGAATCGATGGATGGCCGCGTCCAGGGGAAGGCCCTTGCCCCACAGCGTGTCAGCCACGAGCCGCCTCCTCGAAGTAACCCCGAACCAGTTGCGTGTAGAAGGCGGCGCCGGCTTCCAGCTCCGCCCGGGTGATGAATTCGTCCGCCAGGTGGCTGCGCAGCGTGTCGCCAGGGCCCACCTTCACCGCGGGGATGTCCCCCAGGAAGGCCCAGTCCGACGCCGTGCTGGAGCCCACCGGCTGCGCGCCCGACGCGGCCACCGCCGCGCGGACGATGGGCTGCTCCGCCGACGTCGCCTTCGGTAGGTAGCGCTCCGAATGGACCTTCACTTCGCTCTTCAACGCGCCCGCCACCTGCCGGGCCACCATCGCGTGCTCCATGCCCGGCGTGGTGCGCAGGTCCACGAAGAACTCACACCGGTCCGGCACCTGGTTGCGCGCCAGGCCACCCGACACCTGCGTCACCTGCGCCCGGGCCTCGCCCAGGAGCGGGTGGGACGGAAAGCGCAGCTCGGCCAGCACCGCGATGTCCGTCGCGGCCAGGTGGATGGCGTTGACGGCCTCCGTGGCGTGCGCGTGCGCGACGTGCGCGCTCTTGCCGTGCGCGGTGCAGCGAAGCAGCAGCATGCCGCGCTGGGCGGTGCAGGGCTTGAGGCTGGTGGGCTCGCCGACGATGGCGGCGTCCAGCGGGCCCAGCTTGGGCAACAGCGTTCCCAGCCCCTGGCCTCCCGTCTCTTCCTCCGCGGTGAACGCGAACACGACTTCAGCGCCCGTGGGCGCGCCTTCGGTCAGCAGGGTCCGCGCGGCGAGCAGCATGCCCGTCACGCACCCCTTGGCGTCATTGCTGCCCAGGCCGTACAGGCGGTCCTCGCGCCACACGGGCGCGTGGGGCTCGTACGTCCATCCGGCGCACGGCTTTACCGTGTCCAGGTGCGAGTTGATGAGCAGCCGGCGCGGCCCGCTCCCCACGGAGAACCACACGTTGTGGCCCTGCCGCTGGACGCGCGCGCCCCAGCCTTCCGCCCACCCGGACACCGTGTCCGCGATGCGGCCCTCGTCACCTGACACGCTGGGGATGGCCACCAGCGCCTGGAGCAGCTCCGCCGCCGTCATCCCACCGCCCCCGCGGGCTTCTGCGCGTTCTCCCGCACGACCATGGTGCCGCTGCCCTCGTTGGTGAAGACCTCCTCCAGGAGCGCGTTGGGCTGCACGCCGCTGACCAGGTGCACGCTGCCCACGCCGCCCACGAGCGCGTGGCGGATGGCGTGCGCCTTGGGCTTCATGCCGCCCGCGATGGCGCCGGTGCTCTCCATGGTGGCCAGGTCCGTGAGGTTGGCCAGCGTGACGAGCGACGACGGGTCGCTCACGTTCTTCAGCAGGCCCGGAACCTGGACCAGGAAGAAGAGCTTCTCGGCGGACAGCGCCACCGCCAGCGCCGCGGCCACGGTGTCCGCGTTGGTGTTGTACACGGCGCCGTCCGTGCCACCCGACAGGGGGGCGATGACGGGCACGTAGTCGGCCGAGCGCAGGTGCTCCACCACGCGGGTGTCCACCTGCTCGATGTCACCCACCAGGCCGTAGTCCACCAGCTTGCCCTCGGTGGCACCGGCTTCCGTCACCATGACGGGCGGGCGCTTGCGTGCCTTGATGAGGCCGGCGTCCACGCCGCTCAGGCCCACCGCGGGCACGCCCGCCGCCTGGAGGTCCGCCAGCAGGTCCGTGTGCAGCTTGCCCGCGAGCACCATCTTCGCCGCGTCCAGCACGGGCGCGGAGGTGACGCGGCGGCCGGCCACCTTCTCCACCGGAAGGTGGAGGGCGTCACACAGCGTGTCCAGCTCCGGACCGCCGCCGTGTACCACGACGGGGCGGATGGAGAAGGTCCACAGAAGGGCAATCTGCTCGCAGGCGGCGCGGCGCAGACGCGGGTCGCTGAGCATGGCGCCGCCGAGCTTCACCACGAACGTCTTGCGGCGGAACTGCTGCACGTACTTCGCCGCGTGGCGAAGCGCGGAGTAGGGGTCGGGCGAAAGGGGCACGTGAGACCTCGAAGTCAGGAAAGGAAGAATGCGGAGGGGCCGCTCAGCGCGAACGCATCC
This sequence comes from Myxococcus sp. CA005, assembly GCF_006518205.1. NCBI lineage: Bacteria > Pseudomonadati > Myxococcota > Myxococcia > Myxococcales > Myxococcaceae > Myxococcus > Myxococcus sp. CA005. Next base: position 50,417 of record NZ_SRLV01000027.1, read on the forward strand.
AGTGCAGCAGCGCCCGCTGGACGTGGTAGCGATTGCCGGCCTCGTCTACGACGCGGCTGCTCGGGTGGTCCAGAACCTCATCGGCCACTTCGACGTTGCGGCGCACGGGCAGGCAGTGGAGGAAGGCTGCGTCCTTTTGCGCGCGCGACATCGTCAGGCGGGTGGGCATCCAACCGGAGTAGGACGCGAGCAGCGCGGAGACGTCATTGGGCGAAAACGCCGCAGCGGCCGTGGGGCCCCACGACTTGGCGTAGACGGCGCGGCTGCCGGCCAGGGCCTCGTCCTGGTCGTGCGTATAGGTGACGCTGCCGCCCGTGGCCTTGGCGTACGCCTCCGCCTCGGCGCGGACGGCCGGGTGCAGGTCGAACCCGGGAGGGTGGGCTACGCGAATCTCGCAGCCCGCCGCCGCCGCGCTCAGCAGGAAGGAGTTGGGCACGGCCTTGGGCAGCGGCTTGATGTGCGGCGCCCACGTCAGCGTCACCGGCAGCTTCTTCGTGTTGCCGAACGTCTCGCGCAGCGTCAGCATGTCCGCCAGACCCTGGCAGGGGTGCTCGCGCGCGGACTCCATGCTCACCACCGGCACGGTGGACCACTTGCGGAACGCGTTGATGACGGGGTCGAGTTCGTCCTCCTCGTCACCGCCGCCTTGCGAGAAGGTGCGCACGCCGAGCATGTCCACGAAGCGCGACAGGACAGGCGCGGCCTCCTTGAGGTGCTCAGCCCGGTCCGCGTTCATCACCGCGCCCTCGCGGTGCTCCAGCTTCCAGACGCCGGAGCCCACGTCCAGGATGATGGCGTTGCCACCGCCGCGCAGCATGACGGCCTCGAACGAGGTGCGTGTGCGCAGCGACGGGTTGAAGAACACCATCCCCAGCAGCGTGTTGGCGAAGAGCGCGTGCTCCGGTCCCTTCTGCTTCCACGCGGCTGCCTGCGCGAGCACCGCCTCCACGCCCTCGGGCCCCAGATCCTTGATGTGCGTGACGTGCTTCATGGGCCTGTCCTCCCCGGCAGCGGCTACCTGCATATTCGTGATGAATATGCGTGAAAATGCGTGCATCGCCGCGAAAAGGCGGCGGATATTATGCAGAAAGACGCGCCGCGCAAGCGGATTATTCGCAACGAGCGCATGCATGTTCTTGCATGAATATTCACAGGGATGCATGTTGGTGGGAATGAACCTGGACGAGGCCATCCTGCGGCTCATCGCCGAGCGGGAGATCGGCGATCAGACCGTGCTGCAGCAGCTCCTGGAGGCGGAAGGCCAGTCGCCGAGCCAGTCGACGCTGTCGCGGCGCCTGAAGAAGCTGGGGATCTTGAAGGTGGGTGGGCGCTATCAGCGCGCGCCGGCCACGCCCGCGGTGATGCCAGAGCGGCCCCGTGTCACCATCCTGGAAGCGCCGCCCAACCTGCTGGTGATTCGAACGGCGCCGGGGTTCGCGCCGGTGCTCGCGCTGGCGTTGGACAAGGAGCGGGAGCTGCCGGGGCTCGCGGGGACGGTGGCGGGGGATGACACCATCTTCGTCGCGGTGACGGACCCGGCGCTGCTGCGCGACGTGCGCGCGGCGGTGGAGCGGCTCCTGTCGCTGGGGGCGTGAGAGGCGCGCCCCGTCAGGGGACTTTCGTCATGGGGTTGCGTCCCTGGCGCAGGCGCCGTCTACACGGCCTTCGTTGCCGGCGACAGTTGGACCGCGACGGGCATCACTTGGAATCACAAGTTCGACGCGTCGGAGCGCGGGAGCTCACTGGATGGCGAAGACGTAGTTCTGTCCGTGGCGCGAGTCCCACTGCTGGCAACCCTTGCGGTCCTGGGAGGAGAACCACAGCTCCAGCGTCGCCGGGCCGGGCGGCAGCGGAATGAAGGCGGGGATCTGCCTCCAGAACTCGGCGTCCCATTCACCCCAGCTCGCCGTCAGGCTGAGCATCGTCACCGGGCCGCCGTTGATGCGGTAGTGCGCCGTGGTGCCCCAGGCCTTGTAATTCAGGTACTGCGCCCGGCACTGGGCGATGCGGCCGAGGTCGTAGTCCACCATCAGCGTGGTGCCGCCCTGGAGCGTGCCGTGGACCGTGTACGTCCACGCTGGCGCGGGGTGGAACGAAATCGTCGGGTTCTGCGTCACCCACGTGTGGAAGTTGTACTGGAGGTTCGAATCCCAGTGGGAGCAGCCGGTGGCGTCCGTGTTCTGGAACCACAGCTCCAACGTGCCGCCCTGAGCCAGGGCCAGTTGCGTCTGCGCGATGGCGCCCACCGTGGTGGCATCCGCCACGGGGAAGCCCTGCACCGGGCCCCGGTTCGACATGGCGAACCCGGTGATGGTCCACCCGGTGCCCCGGCACAGCGGCAGGCGCGAGGTGTCATAGGCGATGTCCAGCGCGCCGCCCGCCTCCGGCTGGCCGCTGAGGGTGACGCTCCAGTCCGCGGCGAAGGTCAGCGTGGGCGGCCCGGACAGGAAGGCCAGGTCGGACTGCACGGCGACGGGCGCTTGCGGCGCTGCGGAGGCGGAGGAGGCAAGACACAGCAACGGCAGCAGGGCGGACAGCAGCGGCTTCATGGCGACTCCCGGGCACGGAGGGTGGTGGCGCCCGGACGGAGGGTGTGGCCCACCGGACGCGAGCGGCTCGCTAGCACGACCCGGGGAAATACCGGAATGCCTTGCTTCCGCCGTGTCTGCGGGCGCGCCTCGGCCTGGCGTCAGGGGGTGAACGCCTCCCGCTGTAGGACACTGTCGTTTCCCAACCCCTCCGGTCGGGGGAATCGTTGCACCGTGAGGGGTACCTGCCCCAGTTTTCCAAGATTTCTCGTTGAGAGCGTAGTTTCTGTGAGGGCGGCGAACCCGTCTGGCCTGGAGGTGAATGTGGGCATGTCGGAGCTGACAGAGCTACTGGACCACGCGCGCAAGGGCGAGCAGGGCGCGCGGGATGCGTTGATGGCGGCGGCCTACCAGGAGCTGCGGGACATGGTTCAGCGGGCCATGTCCGATGCGGCGTCGACGCCGTCACTTCAACCCGCGGTGTTGGTGAAGGAGGCCTGGCTGCGCCTGTTCAGCGCGGGGGCTCCGGTGGAGGCGCGGCGTCACTTCTTCAGCGCCGCGGCGCAGGCCATGCGGCGGGTGATGGTGGACCGGGTGCGGCTGCGCAGGGCGCAGGTCCGAGAGGCCCGGCTGGAGCGGGTGAGCCTGGGGGACGTGGAGGCGGATGTCCCGGCGGGTTTGAGCCTGGAGGTGCTGGAGTTGGACCGAGCACTCTCGGAGCTGGACACGTTCCAGCCGCGGCTCGCGCGCATGCTGGAGCTGCGCTACTTCGTGGGCCTGGACCTGCTGGACACCGCCGCGGTGCTGAGCGTGTCGCCCGTCACGGTCAAGCGCGACTGGGCCTACGTCCGGGAGTGGCTGCTGACGCGGCTGGGCAACTGACGGCCCGCGCGTCCACGCGGGCCGGGTTGGAATCAGGGGGCGTCGGGCTCAGCGCTTGACGGCCGCCGCCACCGCGTCCGCGAGCGGCGTCGTGGGCCGCCCGATGAGCCGCCGCAAGTCGCCGGAACTGTCGTTCATCTCACCGCGCGCCACGCCCGCATCGGAGTCCGCCAGCAACTCGGCGAAGGGGGCGGGGACGCCCACGCCGATGAGCGCGCCGGCATGGTCGGCCTGTGACAGGTCCTTGTAGACGACCGTCGTGCCCACCTGGCGGGACACCTCGGCGGCCAGCTCCGCGGCGGTGAAAGCAGTGTCGCCGGCCAGTTCGTAGATTTTGTTCTCATGGCCCGTGCCGGTGAGCACGGCCACCGCGGCGGCGGCGTAGTCCGCCCGGGTGGCGGCGGCGGAACGGCCCTGACCTGAGCTGCCGATGAGTGCGCCGTGTGCCAGCGCCGGTGCCAGGTTCTCCGTGTAGTTCTCCGTGTACCAGCCGTTGCGCAGGAAGACGAAGGGGATGCTGGACGCTCGAATCGCCTCCTCGGTCGCCTTGTGCTCGCCGGCGAGCAGAAGGCCCGAGGTATCCGCGTGCAAGATGCTGGTGTACGCAAGCAGCCGGACGCCTGCCTTCTTCGCGGCGTCCACCGCGGCCTGGTGCTGCGCCGCGCGCTGGCCGACCTCGCTGGACGAAATCAGGAGCACCTTGTCCGCTCCGGCCAACGCGGGTCCGAGCGTCTCCGGCTTGCTGTAGTCCGCCTGACGGACCTGGACGCCTTTGGCCGCCAGGTCGGAGGCCTTGCTCGGGTCGCGCACGGCGATGGCGATGTCCTTGGCAGGGACCTTTTCGAGCAGGCCCGCGACGACCAGACGGCCCAGCTTACCCGTTGCCGCAGTCACAAGAATCATGGGGTTCACATCTCCTGTCGTGGAGGGTTTTCCAGACGCGAGAGGAACCTAACGATGTCACTAACTTCTAGTAAGTACCCACTTTTTGGTAAGCTACTAACATGAGCGCGAACAAGCGTCCGGGGCCGCTGGCGCGGAAGATGGCGAAGTTGGCGGTGGAGCGGGGCAACCTGTACGTGCCCTCATGTCCTTCGCGAGGCGTGCTGGACCACGTGACGAGCCGTTGGGGCGTCCTGGTCTTGATTGCGCTGCTGGAAGGCACGCGTCGCTTCAGTGAGCTGCGCCGGAGGGTGGCGGGCGTGAGCGAGAAGATGCTGTCGCAGACGCTCCAGGCCCTGGAACAGGACGGCTTCGTGCTCCGTGAAGTCCACCCGGTGATTCCGCCGCACGTGGACTACAGCCTCACGCCGCTGGGGGAGGAAGTCGCCGCGCGCGTGGAGGCGCTCGCGGATTGGATTGAGGACAGCATGCCCCGCATCGCCGCGGCGCGGGCCGTGTATACCCCAAGGAAGGGATAGGGGTTTCTTGGCCTGACGCCCTCTCATGGATGGAGAGGACGTCAGGGCATCGCGGGGTCAGCGCTTGCGGCGGGCTCGGCCCATCAGTGCCAGCGCCGCCAGCCCCAGTGCCTGGACGCCCGCGCCGCTGCCGCTGCAACCACAGCCGCTGGGCGCGTCGCCCTTGTCGTCAATCGGGGGCGGCGTGGGCGCGATCTGCAGCGACACGCTCCGCGCCGCCGTCTGGTTCGCCGAGTCCGTCACCCTCACCGTCAGCGGGAAGGTGCCGCTGGCGGTCGGAATCCCGCTCAGCACGTAGGCGCCGTCGCGCTGCTGAATCGTCAAGCCTCCGGGCACGGTGCCGCCGTCCAGGCTCCACGTATACGGCGCCCGGCCGCCCTGGACCGTGAAGCGCGCCTCATACGCGGTGCCCTGGGTCGCGGACGCAATCGCGCCGCTGGAGATGCTCAGGGTGCCCACCACGTCCACGCTGTACGTGCGCGCCGCCACACCGCCGCGCGCGTCGCGAACCCGGACGGTGACGGCGGTGCTACCGGACTGCGCGGGCGTGCCGGTGAAGGTACCCGTCGTGGGGGCGAACGTCAGGCCCGAGGGCAGCGTGCCCTCCAGCTCGAACGTCAGGGTGCCCGAGCCGCGCGTGCTCAGTTCCACGTTGGCGGCCGTGCCCAGCCGGAACGGGGGCAGCGTCTCCGTGAGGAGCTCCGGCAGCGGCCAGGGCCGGCGCGAGGCCACCAGCAGACGCCGCTGGCTCACCGCGACCACGGAGGTGTCGCCCGTGGCGAAGGCCGTGGACGCATAGTTGCCGCCCGCGCCCGTCGGGTGCGCCGTCCATTCCTTGCCATCCGCCGACACCTGCAGCTCGAACGAGGGCAGCACTCCCACGACTTGCGGGTCGACGGCCGTCCAGCTGACGACGAAGCTCTGGTCCACGAACGTCATGAGCGGGGTGGGTAGCGGAGCGTCCGCGGGAAGCCGGAGGCTCTCCACGCGCGTCCAGGTGCCGCCGAGGTCCTCGGAGAGGAAGAATCCGCTCGTCGGTTCCACCGCCTGGGGCGCCAGAGGGGACGGTTGGTTGGGCCGGGCGAAGGCGAGGAAGCGCCCATTTCCGGCGATGAGCCGGGCGATGGTGAGCCCGGACAGCGTGGCGGGCTGGAACACCTCCCAGGCGGCGCCAGCGCCCTGGGGCCGCACGAGGACAGGATGCTGGGAGGGCGCGCCCGCCATCGGGTTGGCCACAGCGAGGAAGCTGCTCTGACCGGGCACCAGCGTCACGACGTCATAGGCGCTGTTGATGCTCTCATCGGTCCAGCGCTGGCCGTCCATGGAGCTGGCGATGAGGCCCGCGGTGCCCACCGCGACCATCCGGTTTCCGCTGAGCGCGAGCTCCAGGAAGCGCCGGCCCCCGGGCGCCGGGTCCTGGTAGGCGGGGGCCCAGGTATGCGCGTTGTCGGACGAGACGACGATGCGCCCGCTCGACAGGCCGAACCATCTGCGCTGGGAGTAGACCAGCCGCTCCAGCGGGAGGGGCGACGTGGTCCCCTCCGCCACGGGAACGAAGCCCGTCCACTGGCGCCCGTCCGAGGAGCGCAGCAGCTCCGGGTTGCCCGTGGCCGCCGCCAGGAACGTCCCGTTGCCATGCCAGGCGCGCGTCACGGACGGCGTCACCAAGATGCCGGTGGCGACGCCTGCTTGCCAGTCGTCGAAGGTGGTGGCGGGGGCCACGTTGACGTGGAGCAGGCGCTCCAGGCGTCCCGAGAAGTCCGTGGGCTGGTAGGTCGGAGCCTGCCCCCCTCCGACCGGAGGCGTCATCTCGCGGAACCCGCTCTGGTACCGCACCCGGTAGGCCCCCTGGGCCGCCGCGGGCACGGGGAGCGTGAGCTGCGCGGTCGTTTGGACCTCCTGGTTCGTTGTGGTCACGTTTTCCGACACCAGGCAGTGCCAGGTGGAGCCGTCGACGGGCCAGGCGGACTGGGCCTCGGCGGAGAGCGCCGAGGCGCCCGGCTGCGCGGCGGTGGCCGCCGAGCCGGCATGCGTGTAGCTGCCGCCCGGCGCTTGCCAGCCCACGGGCAGGGCGATGCAGGCCACCAACTGGCCGGTGCGCGCGGAGGTCTGGCTGGGCCCGGAGGAGACCTGGAGGCTCAGCGAGACGGAGGTGCCACTGCGGACCGTGCCTTCGTGACTGACGATGGCCTCGGACTGGAAGCCGGAGGCGACCCACCACAGCGAAGCCCCCAGCAGGGCTCGCAGGGAATGATTGCGATTGAGCAAGGGGGACATCCTGTCGCGATGCGAGAGGAGCCCTGTCTACGGTTTCGCATTCCCCCGAGTCAAATCAGCGTGGGCGTCTCGCGAACCCCGCCGCCGAACAGGTGCCGGCCCGGGTGCAAGGCGCTGCGCGCTTCCCGGCCATCACGGCTTGCCGAGCAGCTCCAGGGCGGCGGTGGTCAGCGTGGTGACGCCCGTGCGCAGCGTGCGCTCGCGGTCCGGCGCGAAGAGGGGCGAATGCATCGAAGGCAGCGCTGTCCCCGCGGACATCGCCTGGGCGTATTGCCGCGGCTCGGTGGAGCCGAGCCAGAGCATCACGGCGGGAACGCCCGCGCGCCCGTACTCGGAGAAGTCCTCGCCGCCCATGACGGGAGGCGCCTCCTGGAGGTTCTTTTCGCCCAGGACGCGGGACACCGCGCCCACCAGCCGCTTGGTGAGTGCCGGGTCGTTGAAGGTGGAGGGCGTGCCCTCGGTGATGGCGATGTCGGGTGGACGGGGCGCGCCGGAGGCCATGGCCTCCGCCTTGGCGATGCGCTCGATGCCGTCCAGCAGGGCCTTGCGGACCTCTGGCTTGTACGAGCGCACGGTGAGGTGGAGCTTCACGTCATCGGGGATGATGTTGTGCTTGGCGCCGCCATGAATGGAGCCGACCGTCACCACCGCGGGCTCCAGCGGGTTCTTTTCGCGGCTGACGAGCGTCTGGAGCGACAGCACGACGCGCGCCGCCATCACCACCGGGTCCACGGTGGTGTGGGGATACGCGCCATGTCCCCCCTTGCCATGCAGGGTGATTTCAACGCCGTCCACGCTCGCCATCGCATACCCGGGAGTGAACTCCACCGTGCCCGCCGCGGCGGTGTTGACGTGGAGCGCCACCGCGAAGTCCGGCTTGGGGAAGCGCTTGAAGAGGCCGTCCTGGAGCATCTGCCGGGCGCCCGCCCCCACCTCTTCCGCCGGCTGGCCCACCAGCAGCAGTGTGCCTCGCCACCGGTCCTTCGAACGGGCCAGCAGCGCGGCCGTTCCCAACAACGACGTCATGTGCACGTCATGGCCACACGCGTGCATGACCGGGTGGGTCGCGCCCGCGGCGTCCTTCGCCTTCTGCTTGCTCGCATAGGGTAGGCCCGTCTTCTCCTCCACGGGTAGCGCGTCCATGTCCGCGCGCAGCATCACCGTGGGGCCCTGGCCGTTGCGGAGCAGGGCCACGACGCCGTGCCCGCCCACCTTGGACGTCACCTCGAAGCCGAGCTTGCGCAGCCGGTCGGCCAGCTTCGCCGCCGTCTTGGCTTCCTGGTTGGACAACTCCGGCGTCTGGTGCAGGTCGCGGTAGAGCGCGTCGAGCTCTGGGTAGATGGCATCGAGGCCACCCAGGACGGGCGGCGTCTCCGCGGCGAGCGCGAGGCCGCCGGGCGCGGCCAGGGAGATGAGCAGCAGGGGAAGCAGGGGGGAAATCTTCACGGGGCGGACTCCTGTCCGTCGGGGAGCGGGGAGCCACTACAGCACACCCGCCATGCCAGGAGGGGGCAAGCCCGCATGTCCCGTCACCCTCGAACGTGCGGGATTGACGGCCAGGAGGCAGAGCGCGTCTGCTTCACACATGTCCCAATCTGGTTCTCCCGTGGCGGACGACCTGCCCGTGGCGCGTCCAGTGGATGCCTCCGAGCGAGTCGTCTTGCTGGACGCCCTCCGTGGCTTCGCACTCTGGGGCGTCTTCGTGTCCAACAGCCTCATGTGGCTGAGTGGACGGGCCTTCATGCCCCGTGAGGCTGCGTCCGCGCTGGATGCCCCCCTGCTGGAGCAGGTGATCGGCTCCATCTATCAGCTCTTCGTGACGCAGAAGTTCATCTCCATCTTCTCGTTCCTCTTCGGCCTGGGCTTCGCACTCCAGTTCTCGCGGGCCGAGTCACGTGGCGTCTCCGCCGCGCCGCTCTACCGCCGGCGGCTGCTGATGCTCTTCGGCATCGGCCTGGCGCACGCCCTTCTGTTGTGGACGGGCGATATCCTCCACACCTACGCGATGGTGGGCTTCCTGCTGATGGCCTTCCGGGCTCGCTCCAACCGCACGGTGCTGTTCTGGGCGCTGGGGCTCGTCACCGTGATGCCGTTCCTGGTGCCCGCCGCCATTCGCTACACGCCCATCCTGCTGCACGGCGCGGAGGCCGCGGCCGAGGCGGCGAAGGCCAGTCATGCCAGGGATATGGCCTTGAGAGCCGACACCCTGGTGGCGTTGTCGAGCGAGTCGTTCTGGACGGCGCAGGTGGGCAACGCACGCTTCTTCCTGGAGAACCTCGGCGGCGGCTTCCGGCGCGTGCTCTGGATGAGCCTCATCCTGGGGCGCTTCCTGCTGGGGTTGCTGGCGGGGCGTCTGCTCCTGTTGCAGGACGTGGAGCGTCACCGGGCGTTGCTGCGCCGGATTCTTGGCTGGGGGCTGAGCGTGGGCCTCGTCCTCAATGGCGGTGGGTTGCTGCTGTTCCGCCTGCGCAAAGCCGGCGTGCTGGAGTGGGACCCGAAGGGGCCCTGGATGATGATCGTCAACGGCTTCCAGGAGCCCGGCTACATCGCCATGGGCGCGGCATATGTGGCGGCCTTCGCGCTGCTCTTCCAGCGGGAGCGCTGGAGCCGCTGGCTGGGCGTGCTGACGCCCGTGGGGCGCATGGCCCTGACGAACTACCTGATGCAGTCCGCGGTGAGCATCTGGATTTATAGCGGTTGGGGCCTGGGCTTCATCGGCAAGCTGCCGGCGTCGCGCATCGTCGTCATCTGCTGCGTCATCTTCGCGGCGCAGGTGGTGTTCAGCCGTCTGTGGTTGGCGCGCTTCCGCTTCGGTCCCGCGGAGTGGCTGTGGCGCTCGCTCACGTATGGAAGGGTCCAGCCCATGCGGCGGCTCGCTGGCGACGGAGGTGTCCCCGGCGTCAGCGCTTCTTGAGCAGGTGAGGGCTCAGAGTGAGTTGAGGAACGCGAGCAGCGCCTGCCGGTCTGCGAGCGGCAGGCGCGTGTAGCGCTCCTGGGCCGGCGCGGCCTCGCCGCCATGCCACAGCACGGCCTCTTCCAGGTCGCGAGCCCGCCCGTCATGCAGGAAGCGGGTGTGGCCGTTCACCGCTTTCACGAGGCCCACGCCCCACAGCGGCGGGGTGCGCCATTCGGTGCCGGTGGCGAGCCCGTCCGGACGGTCATCCGCGAGCCCTTCGCCCATGTCGTGGAGCAGCAGGTCCGTGTAGGGGCGGATGTGCTGGCCGGACAGTTCGGGGAAGCCGGGCACGTCTTCCGTCTCGAAGACCGTGCCCACGTGGCACCCCGCGCAGCCGATGGCGCCGAACACCGCCTTGCCGCGCAGGACGTCGGCGGCTTCCCAGTCCCGGCGCTTGGGCACGGCGACCAAGCGCGCGTAGATGAGCAGCGCGTCCAGTTCCTTGGGGCTGACCTCGGGTGGGGCGGCCTCGCCGGCCTCGCGTCCCTGCTCGCGGGGATACAGCTCCGTCGTCAGTCCCATGTCGGTGACGAGCGCGTGTGCCACCTGCTGGTGCAGCGTGGGTTGGTTGGCCTTCCAGCCGAAGCGCCCCATCCGCGTCTGTCCCGTCGCCGCGTCCCGCACACGGTTGGCCCGGCCGGAGATGCCATTCTGGTCACGGTCCTCGGAATCCTCGTGGGCCAGTACCGCCGCCTCGGGGATGGCCTCGAGCAGTCCGAGGCCGAAGTTCGCGGGCGCGACACGAGGGGAGAAGCGGGTCTCCTCCCCGAGGGGCCCCTTCGACAGCTGGGTGAATCGGTAGCGGGGCCGGTGGAGGACGTAGGTCTCGCCCGAGGCGAACCGGCCGGTGACTTCTTCGTGCGTCACCTCGACGCTGCCTTCCGCGCCGGTTCCGTCGACATGGCGAACGTCGAGCTGCGCGCCATAAATCGGATGTGGCCCACGGCCGTCTGGCCCGCTCAGCTGGAACGCGAGGGAGATGGGCGTCTCGCTCGGAGAGGCGGGGGGCTGGCCGCGTCCATCCTTCACGTGGCAGGTCATGCACGAGGGGGCGTTGAACAACGGCCCCACTTGGATGGGGCCGTCCACGTCCGTCCAATCGCGACCGAAGACGCGCTTGCCCGCGTGGAAGTCCTCCCAGCGCGTCCGCGGCATGTTCATGGGCGCGCGTCCAAAGGCGTTGCGTCCCGGGTCCGGCACGGAGCCCCGTCCGCCAGACAGCTCCTCTCCAGGCTCCGTCGTGGCGGGCAGTGCGCCCAGCTCGAGAGGCCGGGGCAGCCGGTGCGTGCTCGCCCAGACCGCGGCGATAGCGATGGCTCCGACGGGAATGCCTAGAAGGTACCGCCGCCTGCGCATCAGAACGTCTCCCGAGGGAAAGCCTACTCGTTTCCCGTGACGCGCTTCGAGGCGAAGCGCCATCCGCGGCCGCGAGGTGTGCACCCATCGCGCCACGACGCGCGCAGCCATGCTGCTGCTGGGAGAAACGGCGTTCGCGAGGACGAGGCGCGTGGCCGTGTAGCGCGTTCCGCTACAGGGCGGAGGCGTGTGTGTCGTTCATTGCCACAGACGCGGTGTTTCACGCTCCGCCTGGGAGGAGGGCGCGGGCGGTTCTTCAGGCCGGCTGCGCCGCTTCTGCCTCGGCGAGCCGCTGGTGCGCCTGCGCAGTCAGCTCGAAGGAGCGCAGCCGTGCGGCGTGGTCGTAGACCATTCCCGTCACCATCAGCTCATCGACTCCCGTGAGTCGAATGAACGCCGCCAGACCCTGTTGAACGGTGTCGGGCGCGCCGATGATGGAGTACTTCAACGCGTGGTCGGCGCTCGCGCGGTCCAAGGGCGAAGCCACGGAGTCGATGTCATCGACCGGGGGCGGGAGCTGACCGGGCGTGCCGCGGCGCAGGCGGATGAACTGCTGCTGCACCGAAGTGAAGAGGCGCTGTGCCTCCGCATCCGTATCCGCCGCGAAGACATTCACACAGGCCATGGCGTAGGGCCGCTCGAGCGACTCGGACGGCTTGAAGCGCTCCCGGTAGATGTCCAGGGCCTGAAGCAGGGCATCGGGCGCGAAGTGGGAGGCGAAGGCGAACGGCATGCCCAGCATCGCCGCGAGCTGCGCGCTGAACAGGCTGGAGCCGAGTAGCCAGATGGGCACCTTCAAACCCGCGCCCGGCACCGCCTGGATGAGCTGCCCCGGCTCGGTGGGCTCGAAGTACGACTTCAGCTCCACGACGTCCTGGGGGAAGGTGTCCGCGCTCGCCGCCAGGTCCCGCCGCAGGGCGCGCGCCGTCAGCATGTCCGTGCCCGGCGCCCGGCCGAGCCCCAGGTCGATGCGCCCCGGGTAGAGCGTCTCCAGCGTGCCGAACTGCTCCGCGATGATCAGCGGCGCGTGATTCGGCAGCATGACGCCGCCCGAACCCACGCGGATGCGCTTCGTCCCTCCGGCCACGTAGCCGATGACCACGGACGTCGCCGCGCTGGCGATGCCCGTCATGTTGTGGTGCTCGGCCAGCCAGAAGCGCTTGAAGCCCCAGTCCTCCGCGTGCCGTGCCAGGTCCAGCGTGTTCCGGAGCGCGTCGGCCGCGGTGGAGCCCTGCGTGACGGGCGAGAGGTCGAGGACGGAGAAAGGAATCATGGGGCCCCTACTAACGCCGCCCCTGGGGCCTCCGCTTGCCCATGAACAGAGTATGCCGCGTCCCCTTGGTGCCATGCGCCGCCGGGTGCAGCACCTGGACGGTGAAGCCCGCTTGCTCCATGCGGCGTTCGAAGGCGGGGGAGGGCCCGGCGCTCCACACGCCCAGTACGCCTCCTGGCCGCAGCGCCTGGACGGCGTGCGCCAGCCCCACGCGCCCATAGAGGCCGTGGTTGTCGGGGTGGGTGAGGGCGGTGGGGCCGTTGTCCACGTCCAGCAGGATGGCGTCATAGGTCCCGGACTGCCGGGCCATGTGCTTGCCCACGTCGAGCTCCACCACGGTGACGCGCGGGTCCTCCAGAGGCGCCCCGGCCAGCGGCGCGAGCAGCCCCCGGTTCCACGTCACCACCACGGGGAGCAGCTCCGCCACCGTGACACGCGCGTCGGGACCCAGCCGGTCCAGCACCGCGCGGGTGGTGTAGCCAAAGCCCAGCCCACCCACGAGCACCCGGACGCCGCTTCGGCCCGCCAGCCCTTCACAGCCGGCCTCCGCCAGCGCTTCCTCGGAGCCGTGCTGCCGGCTGGACATCAGCGTCTGGCCCCGCACGCGGAAGACGTACTCGTCCCCGCGCCGGGCCAGGGTGACTTCCCCCACGTCCGGGACTTCTGCGCGCTCCAGCGTCTCCCAGGGCTTCATGGCCGGGCTCTTCGCGCGGAGGCGGCCCGGCGTCAAGCCATGACGCCGGGCCGAGGCACATCCGTGGACGCCCGGGCTAGGCCGAGCGCTTCACGTCCTTCGAGGTGTCCACCAGCACCTTGGCGAAGGTGAGCCCGTCCGGGCCCGCATCCGCCTGGATGTGGTCGCCCGGGACGAACTCGCCGCCCAGGACCTTGAGGGCCAGCGGGTCCAACAGGTTCTTCTGTACCGCGCGCTTCAGGGGCCGCGCGCCGTACGTCGGGTCGTAGCCGCGCTCGGCGAGCAGCTCGCGCGCCTTCTCCGTCAGCTCCAGCGTCAGCCGCTTGTCGGCCAGCAGCTTGGACAGCCGCGCCAACTGCAGGTCCACGATGCGGTAGATGTCCTTCTTCCGCAGCGGCTCGAAGATGACGATCTCGTCCACGCGGTTGAGGAACTCCGGCCGGAAGTGCGCGCGCAGCGCGTCCATCACCTCGTTGCGCGTGCGCTCGTCCAGCTCCTCCTTGCCCGCCATGCCGGCCTGGATGTCCTGCGAGCCGATGTTGGACGTCAGGATGAGCACCGTGTTCTTGAAGTCCACCGTGCGGCCCTGGCTGTCCGTCAGCCGGCCCTCGTCGAGAATCTGGAGCAGCACATTGAAGACGTCGTGGTGCGCCTTCTCGATTTCGTCGAAGAGGACCACCGTGTACGGCCGCCGGCGCACCGCCTCGGTGAGCTGGCCGCCCTCCTCGTAGCCGACGTACCCCGGAGGCGCGCCGACCAGCCGGGCCACGGAGTGCTTCTCCATGTACTCGGACATGTCGATGCGGACCATGGCCGAGTCATCATCGAAGAGGAACTCCGCCAGCGCCTTGGCCGTCTCCGTCTTGCCCACGCCCGTGGGGCCCAGGAAGATGAACGAACCGATGGGGCGGTTGGGGTCCTGCAGTCCGCTGCGCGCGCGGCGCACGGCGTTGGACACCGCCTCGATGGCGCTGCGCTGGCCAATCACCCGGTTCGCCAACCGGTCCTCCATGTGGACCAGCTTCTGGACCTCGCCCTCCATCAGCCGCGAGACGGGGATGCCCGTCCACTTGGCCACCACCTGGGCGATGTCCTCCGCGTCGACCTCCTCCTTGAGGAACTTCTGGTTCTTCTGCAGCTCGGCCAGCTTCTCGTTCTGCGCCTTCAGCTCCTTGTCGAGCGAGGGGATGACGCCGAACTTCAGCTCCGCCGCGCGGTTCAGGTCGCCCTGACGCTCGGCCGCAGCCTGGTCGTTCTTCGCCTTCTCCTGCTTCTCCTTCAGGCTGCGGATGGCGCCAATGGCCGTCTTCTCCGCGTCCCAGTGCACCTTGAGCGCGTTGAACTTCTCGCTCAGGTTGGCCAGCTCCTTCTCAATCTGGCCCAGGCGCTCCTGCGAGTGCGGGTCCGTCTCCTTGCGCAAGCCCTCCCGCTCAATCTGGAGCTGCGTCATCTTCCGGCGCACGTCGTCCAGCTCCGTGGGCATGGAGTCGATTTCGATGCGCAGGCGGCTGGAGGCCTCGTCGACCAGGTCGATGGCCTTGTCCGGCAGGAACCGGTCCGCGATGTAGCGGTGGCTCAGCGTGGCGGCGGCCACCAGGGCGTTGTCCTGGATGCGCACGCCGTGGTGCACCTCGTAGCGCTCCTTCAGGCCGCGGAGGATGCTGATGGTGTCGTGCACGCTCGGCTCGCCCACCAGGACGGGCTGGAAGCGCCGCTCCAGCGCGGCGTCCTTCTCGATGTGCTTGCGGTACTCGTCCAGCGTGGTGGCGCCGATGCAGTGCAGCTCGCCGCGCGCCAGCGCCGGCTTGAGCATGTTGCCCGCGTCCATGGCCCCTTCGGCCTTGCCCGCGCCCACCAGCGTGTGGAGCTCGTCGATGAAGAGGATGACCTCGCCCGCGGCGTCGGCAATCTCCTTGAGGACGGCCTTGAGGCGCTCCTCGAACTCGCCGCGGTACTTCGCGCCGGCCACCATGGCGCCCAAATCCAGGGACACCAGGCGCTTGTTCTTCAGGCCCTCCGGCACGTCGCCATCGACGATGCGCCGCGCCAGTCCTTCCGCGATGGCCGTCTTGCCCACGCCGGGCTCGCCGATGAGCACCGGGTTGTTCTTGGTGCGCCGGCTCAGCACCTGGACGCACCGGCGGATCTCCTCGTCACGGCCGATGACGGGGTCGAGCTTGCCGGAGCGCGCCGCCTCTGTGAGGTCGCGGCCGTACTTCTCCAGCGCCTGGTAGGTCGCCTCGGCGTCCTGGCTCGTCACGCGCCCGGAGCCCCGGACCTCCTTGAGTCCGGACAGCACGCGCTCCCTCGTGACGCCCGAGGACTTCATCACCTCGCCCACCGCGCCCTTGTCGTGCGTGAGCGCGAGCAGCAGGTGCTCCGAGGAGATGAACTCGTCCTTGAGGGACTTGGCCTCGTCCTCGGCCTTGTCGAAAGTCTTGAGCAGCCGCTGGCCCAGCATCGCGCTCTCGCCCCCCTGCATGCGGGGCAGCTTCTGGAGCGCCTCGCCGAGCCGCGCGGCGAACAGCTTCACGTCTGCCCCGATCTTCCGGAGCAGGGGATCGACGATGCCGTCCTTCTGGCCGAGCAACGCAGCGGCCAGGTGCTCGGGCTCGTACTGCGGATTGTCCGCCCGACGGGCCAGGCTCTGACCCTCGTGGATCGCCTCCTGCGCCTTCACTGTGTACTTGTCGAGTCGCATGCCTCCAACGTAAGAGTCGGCCACCCCTTGGCAAGCAGCGCACGTGGCGCGACGTTTCCGCTTGTCTGGAATAGTTTGGACTCCTGGTAACTACCTGCTTTTCAAGGTGCCGGAGTTGCCAGCGGGTATGATGCCGGGTATAGGCGGCGCCCAATCCCCTGGGGGGCTGAAACTGAAAGCACACGGCGGATATCTCCTACGACTCGAGAGCTTCGGCGGCCTGGAGCTGCTCCGGTTGGCGCGTGAAGCGCTGGCGCTGGACGGTGCGATGGGCGCGACGGGGCTGAAGGTGTCCGTCAACCGACGCCGCAAGGTGGTCCGTCTGGCGTACGTGGCTCCCTTCACCGAGGGACGGCAGGGCGCACACTGGTATGCGGCCCACCATGCGCTCCCCCGGCTGCTTTCCCGGGCGACGAACGCCGCCGTCCAGGCCTACGTCTATGATCCAGACGAAGGCGAGCAGGTCATCGCGTACGGCAACGGCCGGCGCGTGGGCGGTGAGCGGGTCGTCTACGAGGACGTGGAGCTCCCGGTGCCGCTGGACCAGATGGACGACGCGGCCTTCAAGCACATGCAGGAGCGCTGGCCGGTGGGCCACCTGGCGTACGTGTTCGGCCTGACGCGCAAGGAGCTGCTGCGGCTGCCGCGCGTGGCTCCGGGCCACGAGCTGGCGCTGGAGGGCCGTGACGCAGAAGGGGCCGCCGTCCTGGAGGCCCTCCTGCCGACCTGCCAGGTGACGCTGCCGGAGTCCGACGCCCTCTGAGAAGGGCTACTCCTCCTGCGGCCCGTCCTGCACGGCCATGGCCTCGCGGACGCGCTGGCTGCGGAAGTACTGCCCCAGAAGCGCGAAGGTGCCCGCCACCACCACGGTGCCGAAGATGGCGCTCCCCACGCCCATCGCGCTCAGGATTTCGCGAGAGGCCTCGACGGTGATGTCCGGTGGGAACTCGGGCATCTTGCTCATCGGCTCCGCCAGCGCCGCGAAGAGGCGCTGCTTGGCCACGGACATCTGCGCGCCGTCGATGGTGCGCAGCCCGGCGGCGATGATGGCCGCGCGGCTCAGGACCCGGCTCAGGGCGTCGCGGTGCAGGTTCTCCGGACTCAGCATGCGCGCCGCGGACACGCTGACAAAGGCGCAGGCAACGGCCAGCAAGCCGAGCAGCACCGCGCGCGGCTCCCGCATGGGCTCCAGCGCCGCGTAGTAGACCTCGAGAATCTTCGGGTCGAGTGCCGGGGCGCCGGGAATCCGAGGCAGCTCCTGCTCCATCCGGAGTGAGCGCGCTTCGTAGAAGTTCGCCATCTCGACGGCTTCCATCAGCGCCGCCCAGCCCGTGAGGATGGAGAGCACCAGGCCCACGATGGCGGCGAAGCGGACGCCACCGGGCAGGCCCTTCCTACTGGAGTGCTTCACCGCTTGGTCGCCTCCACGTAGCGCAGGCGGAGGTCCGCGAGCAGCCCGTCGAAGAGCTTCTCTTCCTCGGCTGTGAGGTTGCCCCGCGTCTTCGCGCGCAGCATGGACAAGAGGTCCAGGTTCTGCCGGGCCAGCGGCAGGTCCTTCTCCGTCTGACCCGTTTCAGGATTGGGCGCACCTCCCAGGTGGATGAGCACCGCGGTGCCCAGCCCCACGATGAAGGTGCTGAAGGAAATCGACTCCTCGGACGCGGAGCGCGCTTCCCCCCGCATCACGAAGGTCTCGCCGCGCTTCTCGTCCCCGGAGCTCATGCGGAGACCGGCCCCTCATCGTCGGAGGTCTCGTTCGAAGCGGTGGCGGCCTCGTCGTCGCTCTCGGCCTCGTCGTCGCTCTCGGCGTCGTCGGCCTCGGCGGTGTCGCCATCCGTCGACTCGGCGGCGGCGGAGGTCTCGGCCTCATCGCTGTCGTCGGACGTATCGTCGCCCTCGTCCTCGAAGTCATCCTCTTCGTCGTCGAAGTCGTCGGCGTCGTCGAGCATGAGCGTCTCAACGGGGACGGACTTCTCCGCCACGTCGGGCAGGCCCTGGAGGTGGCGCTCGTACTCCGCCTCGTCGAGCTGGCCTGAGCGCACGTACCGCTCCGCGGTGCGCTTATCGAGGTACTTCGGGTCCGCCGAATCCGCCATGGTTCAAATCCTCAGAATTGCTTGGAAAACAGCGCGGCACCTTATAGCAGGGTGGCCATCTGTCAACGCCGCCGTCCTGCCTTCCAGAGCCGATGAACGCACCGTCCCGCCCGCACCTTCCCCGCGGTCCTTACCTGCTGTGCGACGACTCCGTCCTGCCGGAGATTTCACTGGTGGACAAGGCGGCTCGCCTGGTGGCCGGCGGGGCCCGGCTGGTGCAACTGCGCATGAAGCGCACCCCGATTCGTGAGGCGCTGGCCGCCACGCGGCAGGTGGTGGCGCTGTGCCGCCGGGAAGGCGCGCTGTGCCTGGTGAACGACCGGGTGGACCTGGCGCTGCTGGCGGACGCGGACGGTGTGCACGTGGGTGACGAGGACGTGCCCGCCGAGGATGCGCGCGCGCTGCTGGGGCCTGGCCGTCTGGTGGGCGTCACGGTGCGAGACGTGGTGGGCGCGCGGGCGGCGCAAGCGGCGGGGGCGGACTATGTGGGGCTGGGGCCTGTCTTCCCCACGTCGACGAAACAGGTGCCCGCGCCAGTGCTGGGTCTGGAGGCCTTCGCGTCCGTGGTGCGTGACAGCCCGCTGCCCGTGGTGGGCATTGGTGGGGTGGGGCTGGTGAACATCGCGAGCGTGGCGGCGGCCGGGGCGCACTGTGCGGCGGTGGTGTCCGACGCGCTGCTCGCCGCGGATATCACCGAGCGTGTGAGGCGGTTGGTTGAGGCGTTTGAACAGGGGCGTTTCGGGGCATAGCCTCGAAGCCAGGAGCTTCCATGAACAACCATTCGCGTCACCACGGGCCGGCGCCGCGCCGCCCCAACATCGGCATCACCCCGGACTGGAGTCCGGCCGGAGAACAGCCCTTTGCCCGCTATGAGCTGAAGGTTCCGTACGCGGACGCCGTCCTTCGCGCGGGCGGGCTGCCCTTCGTGTTGCCGTATTCGGACGAGCCGGCCTGCGTGGAGTCCTATCTGGACCGCATCTCCGGGGTGCTCGTCACGGGCGGCGCGTTCGACATTCCTCCGTCGGCCTACGGCGAGGATGCGCGCGAGGGCTTGGGGGCGCTGAAGGAAGGGCGTACCGCTTTCGAGGCGGCGCTCATGCGCGGCGCGCTCAAGCGCAACATGCCGCTGCTGGGCATCTGTGGCGGCATGCAACTGCTCAACGTCATCCTGGGTGGCACGCTGTACCAGGACATCGGCCGTGAGGTGGAGGGCGCTCGCGAGCATGAGCAGAAGCACGACCGCACGCACCCGCAGCACCCGGTGGACGTGAAGAGCGGCACGTTGCTGGCGGAGGCGGTGGGGTATGGCCAGTTGATGGTCAACTCCACCCACCACCAGTCGGTGCGCGGCGTGGGCAAGGACGTGACGATTACCGCGGTGGCGCCGGATGGCGTGGTGGAGGCCATCGAGTCCTCCGTGCACACCTTCGCCGTGGGCGTGCAGTGGCACCCCGAATACATGTCCACGACCATTCCGGTGCACGTGGGGCTCTACAAGGCGTTCGTGCAGAAGGCGCGCGAGCATCGCCGGTGAGTCCCCGCGTCCTCCTGCTGGCGGGGTTGGAGCCCACGGGACGGGCGGGGCTCTTGGCGGATGTCGCCGCGGTGCGCGCGCTGCGGGGCCAGCCGGTGGCGGTGCCCACCGCGCAGACGGCGCAGGGTGTCCGCACCTTCACCTGGACGGCCTCGCCGCCGCGCGTGCTGTCCGCGCAGGTGGCCGCCGCGCGCGAGCTGGGGCCGGTGCACGCGGTGAAGTGCGGCATGGTGCCCGCGCGCGCGCAGCTCGAGGCCGCGCAGCGGGCCCTGGAGGACACGGGCGCGTGGTGGGTGGTGGACCCGGTGGTGCGCACCTCCCGGGGCGAGCCGCTGACGCGCCTGTCCGCACGGGCCTACCTGTCTCTGGCCGGGCCGCGCGTGGTGCTCACGCCGAACCTGGATGAAGCGGGCTGGCTGCTGGGACGCCCCGTCGCGCGCACGGTGGAAGAGGCTGTCGAGGCCGCGGAGGCACTGGCGCAGCACGGCTTTGGCGCGGTGCTGGTGAAGGGCGGGCACTTGCCGGACACGCAGGGGTTGGCGGACGTCCTGGCCACACCGGGCCGCGTGCGAGTGCTGGAGGGCAAGAGGCTGGCACGCGCCCCCGGACGCCGGGGCACGGGGTGCCGGCTGGCCTCCGCGCTGGCCACGGAGCTGGGCCGGGGCCGCGCGCTGGAGACGGCGGTGCGTTCGGCCCGCGCGCTGGTGCTGCGCTACCTGCGGACCGGCGCGGAGTAGGGCGGGCCCGCTGCTCCTGCGAACCGGCAGGGGCGGGTGCGAGGTGCACCGCACCCGCGCGAACACGGAGGGCTGCTACTCGCTCCGCGACCGGCTCTCGAAGCGGGTGTACTCGGCCAGGAACACCAGGTCGATGGAGCCAATGGGGCCGTTACGCTGCTTGGCGATGATGAGCTCCACGGGGATGACGGTGTTCGACTGCTGCGCCGGCTGCCCGTCGGGGCCCGCCTCGTCAGACGTCTCACGGTGGATGAACATCACCACGTCGGCGTCCTGCTCGATGGAGCCGGACTCACGGAGGTCTGACAGCAGGGGCTTGCCGTCCTTGCGGTCCTCCACCTTTCGGCTGAGCTGACTGAGCGCGATGATGGGCACCTCCAGCTCCTTGGCGAGCTGCTTCAGTGCGCGGGAGATTTCGGCGACCTCCAACTGGCGGCTCTCCACCTTGCCCTTCTGATGCATGAGCTGGAGGTAGTCGATGACGATGAGCGACAGGCGCGGGTCGCGCTGCTTCACGCGGCGGGCCTTGGCGCGCAGGTCGAACGGGGACAGACCGCCGGAGTCGTCGATGTAGATGGGGGCGTTGTAGAGCGCGCCCGCCATCTCCTGGAACTTCTCCTCGTCGTGCGGCGTCAGCCGGCCGCCGCGCAGCTTCTTCATGTCCACGCGCGCGGTGGAGGCCAGCAGACGCATCAGCAACTGGTCGGCGGGCATTTCGAGGCTGAAGATGCCGACGGCCTTGTTCTCCTTCAGCGCCGCGTGCACCGCGATGTTCATCGCGAAGGACGTCTTGCCGATGCCGGGACGCGCCGCGAGGATGATGAGCTCGCCGGCGTGCAGGCCGGTGAGCTGGTTGTCCAGGTCGATGTAGCCGGTGGACAGGCCCGTGATGCCCGTGGCCGCCGCCTTCATCTTGTCGAGCAGGTCGAGCGTATGCTCCATCAGCTCGCTGACCGGGCGCAGGTCGCCCTCGCGCTTCTTCTCCGCGAGGAGGAATACCTTGCGCTCGGCCTCGTCGAGCAGCACCTCCAGCTCGCCCGTCTCCTGGCTGGCGAGGTCCTGGATCTCCCTGCCCGCCTGGGCCAGGCGGCGGCGGATGGCCTGGTCCTTGACGATCTGCGCGTACTGGACCGCGTTGGACGCGATGGGCACCACCTGGTCCAGACGCATCAGGTAGGCCGGGCCGCCCACCGACACCAGGTGGCCCAACACCTTCAGCTCCTCGGCCAGCGTCAGGTGGTCCACCTGTCTCGACTGGCCGTCGAGCTTCAGCATCGCCTCGAAAATCTGGGCGTGCGCGGGGCTGGAGAAATCCTCTGGGTGGACGACCTCGCCTACCGCGGCGATGAGCGTATTGTCCGCCAGCACGGCGCCCAGCACGGCGCGCTCCGCGGCGAGGTCCTCGTGGACCTTCCGACCCTCTCTGAACTCGTGGACGTTCTCCATGGCAGCCCGCCCACTCTACAGGCAGGGCTGACACAACCAAATTTGCTGCCACAGCCCTGTAGCAGTGACGCTTACCCCTCCAGTCCCCACTTCTGGAGGAACGCTTCACGCCAGGTGCGGCTGAGTACGACGGAGCTCCCGTCCTTGAGGACGAGGATTCCATCCCCGTGGCTCCACGGCTCCAGGCGGGCCACCGCGTCCAGATTGACGATGTCGCCCCGGTGCACCCGGACGAAGCGTGAGGGGTCCAGCCGCTCCTCCAGGGCGCGGAGCGTCTGTCGTACCAGGTGCTCGCCTTGGCCCGTGTAGAGCCGCACGTACTTGTCTTCGGCTGACAGGTGCCAGACGTCCGCCAGCGGCAGGGGCACCCAGGCCTCGCCCACCTTCACCACCAGCCGCTCCAACGGACGGCCTGCGGGGGCCCGCCCCAGCTCCGCTAGCAGGGACTGGATCCGCGCGGTGTCCGGCATCCCGCTGCGGAGCACCGCGTGCGCCTTGTCGAGCGCCCGGCCGAAGCGCTCCGCGTCGTAGGGCTTCAGCAGGTAGTCCACCGCCTGCGCTTCAAAGGCCGCCAGCGCGAAGGCGTCGTACGCGGTGGAGAAGATGACGGCCGGACAATGCTCCGGGCCCAGGGCCTCCAGCACCTCGAAGCCGGTGAGGCCCGGCATCTGCACGTCGAGCACCAGCAGGTCCGGGCGCAGGGTGCCCACCTGCCGCAGCGTCTGCGGGCCGTCCGTCGCTTCGCCCGCCAGCGCGAAGCGGGCGTCCTCCGCCAGCAGGCGCTTCACCTTCGCCCGCGCGGGCGCTTCGTCATCGGCCACGAGCACCTGGAAGCGCGTCATGCCGCGGTCTCCCGGGGCAGCCACAGCGACACGCGCGCGCCGCCCTCGGGGCCGTGGCTCCGCTCCAGCCGCGCTCGGCCCCCGTGGAGCAGCGTCAGGATGCGCTCCAGGTGCGACAGGCCCACGCCGGGGCCGGACGCGGGCGAGGCCACGCCGAAGCCGCGCCCCGTGTCCTCCACTTCCAGCCGCCACCCATTGCCGTCCTCCCGGGCCTGGATGCGCACCTCCAGCGGCTCTGTCCGGTCCTGGTTGTGCTTCACCGCGTTCTCCACGAGCGCTTGCAGCGCGAAGCAGGGCACCTGGGCGCCGTCCAGGCCGGGGGCCACGTCCCAGCACACCGTCACCCGCTCGCCGAAGCGCGCGGCCAGCAGGGCCACGAAGCGCGCGGCCTGGGTTCGCTCCTCGGCCAGCGTCCACGTGGCCTCGCGCCGCTCCATGCTGGCGCGCAGCAGTCCGCCCAGGTCGCTGAGCAGCCGGTCCGTGCGCGCGAGGTCCTCGTACATCACCGCGCTGACGGTGTTCAGGGCGTTGAAGAGGAAGTGCGGATGGAGCTGGCCGGTGAGGGACTGGAGTTGGGCCGCTCGTAACTCGGCCTCCAGCGCGGCCTCCCGCAGCGCCCGCGCCTGACGCTCCTTCCAGGTTTGGAGGAAGCTCCAGAGCGTGGCGGTGACCGTGTACGAGATGAGGTCCTTCTGCGCCTCCATGGGGATGCGGAAGGCGAGCGCGCCATAGTCGTAGGTGCCCCAGCCGAGCAGCGCGTACAGCAACTGCCGCGTCCCCACCATCAGCGCGGTGTGCAGGCCGGTGAAGAGCACGAAGGCCACGGCATGAATGCCCAGGAAGCGCCCCCATCCCACGCGAGGGCTCGGTGCGTTGACCACCGCCGTGTAGAGGATGGGTAAGACGGCCCAGATGCCGAGCGCCCCGGTGATTTCCCAGAGGAAGGGACGGGAGCCCGGGAGGGTGCCGCCGTCCCCGAGGATGGTGAGCCACAGCGTGAGCCCCATCCACAGGCCGATGAGCAGGCAGAAGCCGAACAGCGCCAGCGCCGGCTTCGCGCGGATGCGGGGCCACTTCCAGTCGAAGCCGGCCTGGGGCGGAGAGGGCGTCATGGGCGTCGTCAGGCAGTATGCACTGGGGCGGCGGCGTGGATGGGCGCGGCCCGTTTCGAGCGAGCCGGCATCCCGAAGCACGCTCGCAGCCAGGGCACCCGGGCCACTCCTTCACACAGGCCCCAGGTGAGACCGAACGTCAGCGTGAGCACCGCCAGGAAGAGGCCCCAGGGGCCCACGGGCCAGTCCACGACCGCGAAGCCGACGACGACGATGACCGTCTGGTGGAGGATGTAGAACGGGTAG
Organism: Myxococcus sp. CA005; assembly: GCF_006518205.1. Classification (NCBI taxonomy): domain Bacteria; kingdom Pseudomonadati; phylum Myxococcota; class Myxococcia; order Myxococcales; family Myxococcaceae; genus Myxococcus; species Myxococcus sp. CA005. The sequence goes on from NZ_SRLV01000027.1 coordinate 74,518, forward strand.
GCCCGCTCGCGCGCGTGCCGGAGCCAGGGGCGGCGGACGTGGATGCAGGCCCGCGCCCACGCCAGGGCCGTGAGGATGAAGAGCCACTGCAGCGCCGTGCGGCCCAGTGTCTCCAGTGGGAAGGCGTACTCGTTCGGCGGCACCATGACGGCGAAGAGCAGGCCGCAGGCGCCCAGCAGCGCCTTGCGCCGGGCCACCAGGTGCTCCATGACGCGAGGACACCGGCCCAGCAGGTGTCCGCCGATGAAGAAGAGGCCGAAGTGGATGAAGGCTCGCGGGTCGTCGAGCAGCGCGTGCGTCTGGGGGAAGCGGCGCAGCAACACCTCGTTGAGCGCGAGCGGCAGGAACAGCCACACCACGTTCCAGCCCCGGCTCAGCCACGCCTCGGCGCGCTGGAGCCAGACCTGGCCGCTCGCCGTGCGCAGCGCCGCGAAGAGGGGCAGCGCGAGAAGGCAGTAGATGAAGAGGTACGCGACGAACCACAGGTGGTGCCAGCTGAAGCTGCCGGCGGGGTAGGGCACGAAGCCGAACACGGACGGGTAGAAGTCCGCGTAGCTGCCCTGGAACGTCCCTCGCTGGAGCCGCTCCAGGTAGATTTGTGGCGGCACCACGACGAACATTCCGAAGACCAACGGGCCCAGGAGCCGCTTCGCGCGGTCCCCGGCGAAGGTGCCCAGCGAGCGCCGCCGCAGCGCGAACGCTGTGCCCAGGCCGGAGATGCACATCAGCAGCGGCATGCGGAGGTGATGCAGCACCTCCATGGGGGGCTCCAGCCACGGCAGGGCTTGGGCGCTCTTCACGTGCCAGTCCCAGGTGTTGAACATCATCCCGGTGTGGAACAGGTGCAGCAGGAGGATGGCCACCACGCGGAGCCAGTCCAGGTCCGGGCGGTGCTCATCGGTGAGGTGCGGGGGGGCGGTGGTGCTCATGCGCGAGCCTCCTTCCGCTCCGGGATACGCACCGCGCCCCGAGCGCTCCACGCATCTGTCGCCAGCCGGTTTCACGGGGGTGTGAGCCGGACGGGCGGGGTGGGGCGCAAAGGAAAAGGCCGCCCGGATTGCCCCGGACGGCCCTCTCTCACTTCAGTGAAGCCCGCGGAGGATTACTCCGGCAGGACCTCGAGCTTGATCTTCGCGATGACGTCGCGGTGCAGGCGCAGCTCCACCTCGTAGTTGCCCAGGGCCTTGATGGGCTCGGGCAGGTGGATGTGGCGGCGGTCGATGCTCTGACCCTCGGCGGCAACCGCCTCCGCGATGTCCAGCGCCGTGACGGAGCCGAACAGCTTGTCCTGATCGCCCACGCGGCGCTTGATGCTGACCTTGATGGCGCCAATCTTCTTCGCCTGCTCCTCGGCCGCGCCCTTCAGCTTGGCGTTCCGAGCGGCGATGACCGCCTTCTCGTGCTCCAACTGGCGGAGGTTCTGCTCGCTGGCCAGAACCGCCTTCTTGCGGGGCAGGAGGAAGTTGCGGCCGAAGCCGTCCTTCACGGTGACGAGTTCCCCGGACTTGCCCAGGTTCTCGATGTCCTCACGCAGAATGACCTTCATGTTCAGTCTCCTGTGCGGACCGGCGGACTAGCCGACCACCGCGTTGTAGGGGAGGAGCGCGATGCCACGGGCGCGCTTGATGGCCACCGCCACCTCGCGCTGGTGCTTGGCGCAGTTGCCGGAGATGCGGCGGGGGATGATCTTGCCGCGCTCGGTCACGAAGTACTTCAGCGTCGCCTGGTCCTTGAAGTCCACCGACGCGTTCTTCTCCGCGCAGAAGCGGCAGACCTTCTTGCGGCCGAAGCCGCGGCCACCACCGCGCTTGTCGTCGTCGCCGCCCAGCCCGCCGCCGCGGTCGCCGCGATCACCACCGCGGTCACCCCGGTCACCCCGGTCTCCACCGCGCGAACCACCACCGCCGAAGCCACCACCGCTGCGGGCGGGGGGGGCAGAGGCCGTCTTGCTATCCGTTCCGTTGCTCATGAGCGTTCTCGTATCCTGGAATGGTCTCTAGGGAATTGACCCAGAAGGCGCTCAGGCCTCCTCGGACGACTCCTCCTCGGAGTCGCCGCCCTGCTCCTCGGAACCCTCGGAGCGGAAGCCACCCTCGCGCTCCGCGGGAGCGCCCGGACGGGTCTCCTCCACGTCGCCGGCCAGCTTCACGTCCTCGAGCACCGGACGCGTCTCGGGGTCCACCTCGTCCGCGAGCTTCACGGAGATGTAGCGGGTGACCTCGTCCAGGTTGCGGAGGTTGCGCTCGATTTCCGCCACCAGCTTCGCGCCGCCCAGGAAGTGGGTGTGCACGTAGATGGCGCGGGGCTGCTTCGCCACGGGGAACAGGGTCTTCTTCTTGCCCCACACCGTGAAGCGGATGACCTTGCCACCCTCACGGGAAACGATGCCGCGGACGCGCTCCTTGAGCTTGTCCACGTTGTCGTCCGTCAGGTCCGGCTTGACCAGGAAGATGGTCTCGTACTCACGAAGCCGCGTCGCGGCCTGCGTCTCAGCCATTGTTTTCTCTCCCCTTGGGGTCGAGTGCCCTCCGGTGAATCCAGAGAGCGGGGAAACGGCCAGCGGACCTGAGAGGCCCACCGCCGGGGACGGGAAACCGCGCGCCCGTCACCCTCGCGCTACGTCCCGTGTACCAACACGGGAAGCTGGAAAAGAACATCCCACCGGGTCATCCCCGATGAGGGAAGGGGCCTTCTATGGGGGGCCCCCCGCCAAGTCAAGCGGCCGGGCGCCCCGTCCGCCAGCCCGTGGGGGAGCCTGGGGGCCTGCCTCAGGCCTTCCGGTTGAACCGGTTCATGGCCACTGACAGCCCTTCGCGGATCCACAGCTCCGTCATGTCCATGGCCCGGTCGATGAGCGCATCCATCTCCCGGCGCTCGCCGTCGTCGAAGTTGGACAGGACGTAGTCGGACACGCGCTCGCGGGCATTGGGGCCCTCCGGCTTGCCGATGCCGAAGCGCAGGCGGATGAAGCTCTCGTCGCCCAGGCTGGAGACGATGCTCTTGAGGCCGTTGTGGCCGCCGCTGCCGCCGCCGGCCTTGAGCTGCAGTCGGCCCAGGGGCAGGTCCAACTCGTCATGAATGACGAGCACGTCCGCGACCGGCACCTTGAAGAAGCGCGCCGCCTCCGCGACGGAGCGGCCCGACAGGTTCATGAACGTCTGGGGCTCCACGAAGAGGACGCGCTCGCCCGCCAGGGTGCCCTGGCCGACCTTGGCCGCGAACTTCTCCTGGTTGAGCTGCGCCCGCGCGCGCGACAGCAGCGCCTCCACCACCATGAACCCGATGTTGTGCCGGTGCCGCTCGTACTCGCGCCCCGGATTGCCCAGTCCGACGATGAGCTTCATGACGTGGCTCCCGAAACGAGAAACGGGGCCAGCCCCTTACCGGGCCGGCCCCGCTCCAGAAGGACCGCTGAAGGCGACAGACTACTTCTTCGCCGGGGCCTTCGCGTCCTTGGCCGGAGCCGCCTTCGCGTCCTTGGCCGGAGCCGCCGCGGCAGCCGCCGCGCCCGGACCCGCCTCCACGGCCTCCGGCGCGCTGATGACGGCCAGGGTGTAGTTGACGTTCGTCTTCACCGACACGCCCTCGGGCAGCTTCAGATCGTTGATGTGGAGCACCTCAGCGATCTTCATCGGCGTCACGTCCACTTCGATCTTCTCGGGGATGGCGCCCGGAAGCGACCAGACCTCGATCTCACGGCGGGCCTGGGTCAGCAGACCGCCGTCCGCCACACCCTGCGCGCGGCCGGAGAGCACCAGCGGCACGTTGACCTTCACCTTGTCGGTGGGGCGCACGTCCAGGAAGTCGGCGTGCAGGATGGCGCGGGTGACGGGGTCCATCTGGTAGTCCTTCAGGAGCACCTGGCGGTCACCGCCCTCCACCTTGATCTGGATCAGGGTGTTGAACTTGTGCGGGGTGTTGATGGCCTGGCGGACCGCCTTGGGGTTCACGGAGATGTGCACCGGCTTCTCCAGGTGCTTTCCGTAGACGACGGCGGGAATCAGACCCTGGGCGCGCAGGCGGCGGGCAACGCCCTTGCCGGAACCCTCACGCGGCTTGGCCTCGAGGGTGCTCGTATTGACGGACATGGAATCCTCACGGATGGGACTGCGGGTGCCACCGGCGGCCCTGGCGCCCTCGGCATCCCGCCCCAGTGGCGGGCCCCGAAGACGGCGCCTGTGAAGGCCTCCGATGGAGGGTCGTGCACATGCCAGCCGGAGGGCCTGGAGTCAAGCCGCCCGGCGGGCAAGCGCGCGCCGGCTCAGACGAACAGCGAGCTGAGCGAGTCTGCGCGGTGGATGCGGGCAATGGCCTCGCCGAAGAGGCGCTCGGTGGTGAGCAGGCGGATCTTCGAGCAGGCCTGCGCCGCCGGGGACAGCGGCACGGTGTCCGTGAAGACGACCTCTTCCAGCACCGAGTCCTGGATGCGCTGGATGGCCGGGCCGGAGAGGATGGGGTGGACCGCGTATGCCACCACGCGCCGTGCGCCCTTGGCCTTCAGCGCCGCGGCCGCCTGGGCGAGCGTGCCGGCGGTGTCCACCATGTCGTCCACCAGCACCGCGTCCTTGCCGCTCACGTCGCCGATGAGGTTCATCACCTCCGACGCGTTGGGGCGGGGACGGCGCTTGTCGATGATGGCCAGGCCCGTGTTCAGCCGCTTGGAGTACGCGCGGGCGCGCTCCACACCGCCGGCGTCCGGCGAGACGATGACCAGCTCCTGCGACTCCGGGAAGCGCTTGCGCAGGTCTTCCAGGAACACCGGCGAGCCGTAGAGGTGGTCCGAGGGGATGTTGAAGAAGCCCTGGATCTGCCCCGCGTGCATGTCCATGGACACCACGCGCCCGGCGCCCGCGGACTCCAGCAGGTCCGCGATGAGCTTCGCGGTGATGGGCGTACGCGGCGCCACCTTCCGGTCCTGACGGGCGTACCCGTAGTACGGAATGACGGCGGTGATGGAGCCGGCGCTCGCCCGCTTGAGCGCGTCACACATGATGAGCAACTCCATCAGGTGATCGTTCGCAGGCGGGCAGGTCGACTGGAGGATGAAGACGTCGTGGCCGCGGACGTTCTCGCCGATCTCGACGTGAATCTCCCCGTCCGAGAACCGACCGACCTCCGCCTTGCCCAGAGGGCGCTTGAGGTACTCGCAGATGCGATGCGCCAGGCCGGGATTCGAGTTCCCGGCGAACACCTTGAAGTCACGCGGCTGCATGGTGGGGCCGCTGACTAACCTGGACGCGGACAGAAGGAAAGAAGTCGTTAGTCGAGGTCCGCTGGCGCTGCGACGAGCATCCCGGCTTGCGCCTGATGGAGGTGTCGCTCGTACTCCATCAGGATGACGCGTTCCATTTGACTCCGCGTATCCGCGTTGAGCGGGTGGGCAATGTCCTTGTACGTCCCATCCTTCCGCTTCTTGGCTGGCATCGCGATGAAGAGCCCGGTCGAGCCGTGAATGACCTTCAAATCGCGAATGACGAAGCAGTGGTCCAAGGTGATGGTGACGTACGCCTTGAGCTTGTCCTCTTCGACCGGAAACACCCGGACGTCGGTGATGTTCATGGTCCCCCCCCGAACCCGAAAGGTCGGAGCTGAAGGGAAGCCTGGGACATACCGGGTGCCAAATGCAAGCGCGGGCGCGAGAGAGATTTGCGCCACTGTTCAATGCCCCCACAGTCGGCCGCTGCGAGTGGAGGCTAGGTCAGCATTTGCGGCCAGTGCATGACCAGGTGGGTCAGGAACGCGAGGTGGTAGACCACGATGACGGCATACACGGCGGCGCCCAGCCGGATGGCGATGCGGCTGGCCTTGAGGTGCCGGTGGATGCACAGCAGCCACAGGCCCGCGTTCACGATGACCAGCTTGGAGAACATGAAGAAGAGCGGGGACTGCTCATAGGCCTCCCGCATGATGGGGTTGAGCTCTTCGGCCACGCCCAGTTGGAGGAAGAAGAGGGTGAACAGCCCGTCCAGCAGGTTCAGCATCAACAACGCGACGGACGCCGGTGACAGGTAGAAAGAAGCCCTGTTGCCCCACGCCCCACCCCGCATCTGTCCGATCGTCGCCGCCACGCCCATCCCCCTTCGCCAGTCCGTAGCCAATGCTCTTCAAGAGCCTTGCCAACGCCCGCGGGGCCGGGTGACGGGCAGGCGAGGAAGCGGGCGACATCCGGGGACGATTCGGCTATGGGACGGGCGTGGCGGGAAGTTGACTCCCCTGGGGTCGTGGCAGACTATCCGCGCCCTTTCCGCCCCCGGCCCGTGAGCGTTCCTTGCACCAATTCCCCAAAGATATCGGGTGGATAGAGGTCATCTGCGGTTCGATGTTCTCCGGCAAGACGGAGGAGCTGATCCGCCGCGTCCAACGCGCCGTCTACGGCAAGCAGAAGGTGCAGGTCTTCAAGCCGCGCATCGACAACCGCTACGACGAATCCGCGGTGGTGAGCCACTCGCAGCACAAGGTGCTGTCCACCGCCATCGAGCGGGCTGAAGAGATTTTTTACAGGCTCGCGCCCGACACCCAGGTGGTGGGCATCGACGAGGTGCAGTTCTTCGGTTCAGAAGTGGTCGCCGTGGTGGAGGCGCTGGCCAACAAGGGCCTGCGCGTCATCTGCGCGGGCCTGGACCAGGACTACCAGGGGCGCCCCTTCGAACCGATGCCCCAGTTGATGGCGGTGTCGGAGTACGTGACGAAGGAGCTGGCCATCTGCGTGGTGTGCGGGAATCCGGCCAACCGCTCCCAGCGCATCGTGTCCAGTGGTGAGCGGGTGGTGGTGGGCGCGGCGGGCGCGTACGAACCGCGCTGCCGCAAGTGTCACGTGGCGGAACCGGCGGAGGGCACGCCGCCGCAGACGTTGGAACTGTTCGACTGAGCGGGAGCTGAACGGATGCGCGACACCCTGTACTCCAACGTTCCCTTCAAGCTGAACGAGATGCCCCACCACTATGGGCCTCACGTCCACCTGGTGGGAAATCCCTTTCTCCTGACCCAGCTGGCCACGCTGTGTTCGAAGGGCGTCATCCAGCCGCAGATCAACCGCCTGGTGGAGACGCTGTACGTCGACCTGGTGAAGACGGTGCTCAACGCGGAGTTCCCGCGGAAGAACGTCAGCCTGCCCACGCGGATGATCGACTCCACCCCTCAGGGGCTCTACCAGGGCGAGGTCATCGACCCGCAGGTGCGGGTGGTGACGGTGAACATCGCCCGGGCAGGCACGCTGCCGTCGCAGGTGACGTACGACCTGATGAACGCCACGCTGGACCCGACGGTGGTTCGCCAGGACCACATCATCATGAGCCGCATGATTGATGCCGCGGAGGCGGTGGTGGGCTCGGAGATTGGCGGCGCGAAGATTGGCGGCGACGTGGACGACGCCTTCGTCCTGTTCCCCGACCCCATGGGGGCCACGGGGGGCAGCCTGTCCACGGCGATTTCGCTCTACAAGAACAAGGTGCCCGGGACGCCCCGGCGCATCATCACCCTGAACCTCATCGTCACGCCGGAGTACCTGCGGAAGATGACCACGGACCATCCGGACGTCATCATCTACGCGCTCCGGTTGGACCGGGGCCTGTCCCCGCCGGAGGTGTTCGGCACCGAGCCGGGCGCGCTCTGGGAGAAGGAGCGGGGCCTGGATGACCGGCAGTACATCGTCCCCGGAGGCGGCGGCTTCGGGGAGATCATGAACAACGCGTACGTGTAGCGGAGGAATCCTTGGCGTTCTACGAGCAGGAAGTCGGTGTCCTGATTTCCGAGGACAAGTTGCAGGCGCGCGTGCGCGAGCTCGCGGCGGAGATTACGCGCGACTACGCGGGCAAGGACCTGACGCTCATCTGCGTGTTGAAGGGCTCGGCGTTTTTCGCCATCGACCTGGCGAAGTACATCGACCTGCCGGTGAAGTTGGAGTTCCTGGGCGTCTCCAGCTACCAGGGCGGCACGGAGTCCACGGGCGAGGTGCGCATCACCACCGACGTCAGCAAGCCGATGGCTGGCAAGCACCTGCTCATCATCGAGGACATCATCGACACCGGGCTCACCATGCAGTTCCTGCTGGAGAACCTGCGCGCTCGGCACCCCGCGTCGCTGAAGGTGTGCACGCTGCTGGAGAAGCCCTCGCGCGCCCGGACGAAGGTGGACATCGACTACAAGGGCTTCGTCATCGATGACCTCTTCGTCGTGGGCTACGGGCTCGACTTTGGCGAGGTGTACCGGAACATCCCCTTCATCGGGGTGATGAAGAACAAGTAGTCCCGGCCGGGTGCTGGCGCCGCCCTCGTGCGCGGCGCCGCACCGGTCTTCAGGTGATGCTCGGAACGGGCAGCGGCGCTCCACGCCGCCGCACTGGATGGAGCACGTCGTCACCGCGAGAAGCAGCGTTGCAGCCTTCGACAAGTCCTTTCCAGGTGGAGACGGCCTATCCAGGCTGTCTTTCCTATGCCTGAAGGTCAAAGAGGGCATGTCTGTGTATGTCAGGGGAGACGGAGGGCCATGGGCCGCTCACGGGGGCTGCTCAGCGGCCGTGACGCGGTGCTTCGCGTTGTCGTCTTCCGGTCCATGCGCAGCGTGCCTGGAAGAATTCGCTGAAGCGCGGCGTCTGGCCGCGCGAATCGAGGCTGACCATGGATGCATCCAGGGACAGGGCCGCGCTGGCTCGGGCGGGCAACCCCCGCAACAACGACGCCGTCCGGAAGTACGTTGCGGAGTTCATCGGGACGTTCGTCCTGGTGTTGGGTGGCGTCGGGGCGGCCGTGCTGGCGGGCGACCACATCGGCTTCCAAGGTGTCGCGCTCGCCTTTGGCCTGTCACTGCTGGCCATGGTGTACGTGATTGGGCCCATCTCGGGCTGCCATGTGAATCCGGCGGTGACGCTGGGCCTCTTGCTGTCGGGGAAGATGGAGGGCAAGGACGCGGTCGGCTACGTGGTGGCGCAGTGCGCGGGGGCCATCCTCGGCGCGGGCGTGGTGCTGCTGATTGCCAAGGGCATGCCCGGTGGGTACTCGGCGGTGACCGAGGGACTCGCGACCAACGGGTACGGCGCCGCTTCACCTGACGGCTTCAACATGGGAGCGGCCTTCCTCACGGAGGTGGCGCTCACCTTCTTGCTCGTGCTCACGGTGCTGGGCGCGACGGATGCGCGCGCCCCGGTGGGCTTCGCGGGGCTGGCCATTGGCCTGGTGCTGGCGCTCATCCACTTGGTGGGGATTCCGGTGACGAACACGTCTGTGAATCCGGCGCGCAGCCTGGGGCCGGCGGTGTTCGCGGGGAGCGTGCCCATGGGGCAGCTCTGGCTGTTCATCGTGGCGCCGCTCCTGGGAGGCGCCACCGCGGCGGCGGTGTATCGCACGGTGTTCCGGCCTGCCGTGCCCATCAGCGCGGAGGAGGCCGAGCGGGCGCTGCGGCGCGAGCGTGAGGCGCGAATCGCGGAGGATCGGGCGGGCACGCGCGCGCCCGTCTGATGCTGCGGGTCGCTTTGCTCGGCGGTCTCCGGCAGGTACGGTGACTGGCAATCGGGGCCAGTCGTGCCCCCACTGGAGCCGCCATGTTCTTCGACCCGACGCGCCTCACGGCCTACTTCCTGGCGGTGCTCGCGCTCATCCTGACGCCCGGGCCGGACACGATGTTCGTGCTGGCCCGGAGCATGGGGCAGGGGCGTAAGGCGGGCATCGTCTCCGCGCTGGGCATCTTCGTCGGATGCCTGTTCCACATCGCCGCGGCGGCGTTCGGGCTGTCGACGTTGCTGGCGACATCGGCGTTGGCCTTCTCCGTGGTGAAGTGGGGTGGGGCGGCCTACCTCGTGTGGATGGGCGTGCAGATGCTGCGCAGCAAGGACACCGTGGCCGAGGCGGTGCAGGCGCTGCCACCCGCTGGCCTGTGGCGCATCTTCCGCGACGGCGTCGTCACCAACGTGCTGAACCCGAAGGTGGCCGTGTTCTTCCTGGCCTTCCTGCCGCAGTTCGTGGACGCGTCCGCGGGCTCGACAGGGCTCCAGTTCCTGGGGCTCGGGTTGATGTTCTCCGTCACGGGCACGTCGTGGCTGGTGCTGCTGGCTGCGTTCGCGGGTGCCTTTGGGGGCTGGATGCGGCGCAATCCGCGCGTGGCGGCGTGGCAGAAGCGCGTCACGGGTGGCGTGTTCGTCGCACTGGGGGCGCGGTTGGCGTTGCAGCGCCAGGAGTAGGCGTCAGACGAGCGCCTTGATGACCACGTAGAGCACGTAGAGGACCCACGGCACGGCGGCCAGGAGTCCGAGGATTCCGAGCAGGCCGGCCCAGACGGGGTATCCCTTGCGCCACGGCAGGAGGAGGAAGGTGCCTCCTGCGAGCGCGGGCAGGGGCAGCAGGTTGAGGGCGGCCAGCTTCGCGCTCATCAGGCCCCAGGCGCGCAGCAGGTCGCCGTCCCGGAGGAGCGCGAGGAAGCGCTCCACGCGGCCGGGGAGCAGGGAGGGCTCGAAGGGCACGGCGAAGCCGCTCACGAACTGGCGCAGGGCCTCCGTGGACCCCAGGCAGGCCATGGCGATGGCGACCTGCACGGCCCAGGGCAGGAGGATGACGGCGGCGTGGAGGGGCGGGGAGAGCTGGAGGAGGCGGCTCTTGGCGGGGGCGCCCTCGACGGGCTCGTCGAAGCTCACCGCGCTGCCGAGCGCCAGGGGGCGGAAGGCCCACAGGATGCTCCCCAGGCGGGCGGAGAGCAGGGTGGGGCCGTAGCCGAGGACGACGGACACGGGTCGTGCCCCCAGGGTGCTGGCCACGGCGGTCTGCGCCAGCGCCCAGAGGGCGTTGACGGCGAAGAAGAGCATCCAGAGCCAGAGGAGTTGGGACAGGCGGTCCATGCAGTGCGTCCCTGTCTACCATGACCCGGGGTGGTATCCGTCGCGGGCGGGGCACCAATCACCTTGGAGCGTGGCGCCGCGTCTCTGGTGGGCATCCGGGTTGAGGAGCTCATGGCTTACGGCATTGCGAATCACCTCTGGATTCATGGGAGCCCGGACCGGTTCAGGGTTCGTCAGTGGATGGCCGCCGCACTGGGGACGTCGTTCGGGGATCAGCCTCAGAGCGACATCGTCGTCGCGGACGTCTTCCAGTTCGGGCCGGCGCTGACGCTCATCAACATCAGCGGGTGATGGTGGCAAGGTACTGCTGTCGGACGCTGCATCCAGGTGAAGGGATGCATTGATTGCTCATACTCGCTCCATGCCTTGAAGCGATGCCTCCAACGCCGGAGGTACTTGATTGCTGTTGAGGGAACTGCTGGGCTGCAACAGTAGGCTGCCGTTGTGTGCCGTAGGTGTACTTGCGGCATCATTGTAGCCAGCCGGGGGGAATCATGGACGTTTCGGCAACCCAAGCGGATGGGCAGCCGGTGGGGAAGACATTGCTCAATCCCATTGGGCGCACGAACTTGGGTTGGCTTCTCGACACGGGGGTGGGAAGGCACTTGGGGGAGGCACTCACCACCCGGTGCAAGGACAGCTCGGGGCAGGTCAACTGACGTGATGCCCACGCTGAGGATAGACGTCATCGAGGAGCACTTTTCCGAGGCGGCCTTCCTGTACTCGCAATGGGAGCGAGCACTGCGGGGAGCGAACTACAATCTGGAAGAGACAGCGCAGTTGGAGGAGCGGCTGCTGGCACATCTGGACGGACTGGTGCTCGGGGGGGAGCCCGTCGCCGAGGCTCTGCTCAGTCCCGCCCTGGACGGTGGGGAACCTGGGGAGGTGTTTTGCTCAGTGTTCGCCTCCATCGCCGAATCCCCACCTGCTGCGCTGGAAGTGGTACTCGCGCTGGCGCCGGTCGCGCCTCCAGAGGTACTGGCTTCGCTGCGGCGCGCGCTGGAACTCAGCGGGCGCACCGGGTTGGATGCGTCGCTGGTTCCGTTGCTGAAGGCACCCGAGGCATCCGTCCAGGCACTGGCATTGGAGGTGCTTTCGTTCCGCGGAGCCGTACCACGCGGAGTTGCTCTGAAACTGCTCGACCAGGCGGATGGCCGGGTGGTGGCGGCGGCACTGCGGGGCCTTGGCACGCTGGAAAGAGATGTCGGGCACCGGGAGTTGCGGCGACTGTTGGACGACAATCGACCGCAGGTGCGACTGGCGGCCATCGAGTCTGGCCTGCTGTCTGGAGTACGCGCGGCATGGGACGCATGCCGGCAGGAGGCGCAAGGCTGCGGCGAGGGCGCACCTCCGGCCCGACTGCTCCAGGCGATATGCGGGGATGACGAGGACGTCGAGCGCCTGGTGGCGCTCATGGCCAATGACGTCGTCCGCGCGGACATCGTGTGGGCACTGGGCTTCACAGGGCGGGTTGCTGCCGTGGAGGCTTGTCTGGAGTTGATGGGGCATGTGCCATCGGTGGCACGACTGGCTGGCGAGTCCTTTAGCGCCATCACCGGGCTGGTGCTGAAGGACACTTACGCCGTGGAGTTAGAGGAGGGGGATTCGCTCCCGCCACTGGAGGAAGATGACCTCGAAGCCGACCTTTCTTCCAAGGAAGAGGACAATCTGCCGGTGCCGGCCCGTGCAGCAGTCGCTGACTGGTGGCAGCGAGCGCGTCAGGATTACTCTCGGAGTGGACGCTACCTGGGCGGCAAGCCGTTCAGTGGCGCGGCGCTGTTGGACGTGCTGGCGAGGGGGCCCATGCGTCGACGTCACGTCCACGCACGAGACCTGGCACTGAGGACGCAGGGCATACACGACGTTCAAACACGTGCGTTCACTGCCCGACAGGGGGCGGAACTGGCCGAAGCACAGCGCGTGCGCGAGCACCTGTCGACACGTCCACTGAAGCGTGCTTTTGGGGGGTGAAGTTCCATGTGGGCACTGAAGAATCGCACTGCGTACGCTGCGGAGCGAAACTGGACGCGTGACAAGGAGGGGGTTCACTGGTGGCTCGTCGCGGTCAAAGCGACTTTTGACATCGCGCCCGGGGGGAGACTCCAACTGGCGGACGAACAGCCTCCTCCTGTGCTGATACCGGAGTACTTCGGAGCGCCTGGTCAGTCGAGCTTGCGCTATGATTCGGACCTGCTGGCGGTGAAACCGGGCACGGAGGTGCTGCTCGATGGTTGCGCGCACGCGCCTCGCGGTAAGCCCGCAGAGACGGTGCCGGTCTCGCTGCGGCTCGGACCGCTCCACAAGGTCCTGCTCGTGCACGGGCCACGCACCTACTCTCGGGGGATGCTCGGGATGGCAGTGAGCCGGCCCCAGCCGTTCACCACGAGCCCCATTCGCTATGAAGCCGCGTTCGGGGGCTATGACACGACGGACTCCGACCCCAGCAAGCATCGGATCGATGAGCGTAATCCTGTCGGGCGTGGCTTCGCGACACGTCAGGCCCAACTGACGGGCAAGCCCGCCCATACCATCGAGTATCCCAGTGGTGAGCCGGCGACCCGAGGCCCCGCAGGGTTCGGGCCCATCGACGCCGCCTGGATGCCGCGACGCAAGCTCGCGGGGACGTACGACGCCCGGTGGGAGCGTACGAAGAAGCCCCTGCTTCCCGACGACTACGACCCCACATTCGCGTTGAGCGCCCCGGGGGACCAGCGACTCGACGGGCCGCTCACCGGCGGCGAGCGGGTCGAATTGATGAACATGACGCCCGAAGGGGTCCTTCGCTTCGAATTGCCCCGAATCTCGCTTGGTTTTACCACGCATGTGGGCCGGCGGAGCGAGGAGCACGGCGCACGCCTGACCACGGTTCTCGTGGAGCCTGAAGCCAGGCGCCTCTCGCTGGTGTGGCAGGGAACGCTGTGTGTGCCCGCGCCGGATGCGGACTACCTCGACGAGACGGAGATTGCAGAATTGAAGGAGGCGGAATGAGCACCTCCCTGGAGGTCGTTGCAGTCGGCGCGCGAACCCCCGTCGGGTATACGGCGGAGAGCAGCGCGGCGGCCGTGCGTGCTGGCATCTCTCGCTACGCCGAGTTTCCCTTCGCCGACGCCCGGGGGGAGCCCGTGGTGATTGCATCGGACGGGATCCTTGACCCAGCGCTGGAGGGGCGGAATCGGCTCTTGCCGCTGCTCGAGAGTGCGTTGGGGGAGGTCGAGGCCGAACTGGGGCCTGAAGCGCTGCTGCGGAGTCGGCTCAGCGTGCTGCTGTCGTGTCCGGAAGCCCGCCCCGGTTTCTTGGAGGAGGATGCGAGCTGGCTGGTCGACGCCATGGAGGCTCGCTATCGAGGGAGAAGCGCAGGCACGCGCGTCGTGCTCGCGGGGCGCGGCCACGCGGGAGCGCTCCGGGCGGTGGAGCAGGCCCTGCGGGAGTGTGTCGATGGCGGGGACCACCTGTTCCTGGTGGCGGGTGCGGACAGCTACCACCACGCGGAGACGTTCCTCTGGCTGGAGCAGGCTCGTCGCTTCGCGCAGCCGGGGATTCGCGGTGGCTTCACGCCTGGCGAGGGCGCCGCCTGTCTGGCGCTGATGAGCGCCGGGACGCGGCGCCGTCTGGGGCTGTCAGGGTTGGCCGTCGTGCGGGGAGCGCACACCGCACGAGAGCGCCAGCTTCGCGAAAGCAGTACGGGCTCTCTCGGCGTCGGGATGACCCAGGCAGTCGAGGGCGTCGTCGCGGGACTCAAGTTGCCCCATGAAGGGGTCGACGACCTGTATACGGACATCAATGGCGAGCGCTATCGAAGCGAGGAGTGGGGCTTCGTCGTGCTACGGACGCCATCCGTCTGGAAGTCCACCAGCTACAGGGCTCCGAGCACCTGTTGGGGCGATGTCGGTGCTGCATCCGGAGTGCTTGGGGGCGTCCTTGCAGTCCGGGCATTCGCCCGGGGGTATGCGCGAGGCCCGCGGGCCCTGGTGATGGCCGGTTCCGATGGGGGGCTGCGGGGGGCGATGCTCCTGCATGCGCCCCAAGTCTCGTAAGGAGAGGATGCCCATGCCCAAGGTCTCAGTGAATGCGCCCAAGACCCCGGTAACTGAAGGAAGCAGTGGGGTTGCCGCAGCGACCCTGCCGAACGTGTGCAAGATGCCAGGGCCGCCGGCCCCGTTTGTACCAACACCGCTACCCAATATCGGCAAAAGCGGGACCGAGCCAAAGAACTACTCGAAAAGCGTCACAATTGAAGGGAAGAAGGTTGCGATTCGGGGCGCAACGTTTGGCTCCATGGGGGATGTGGCCAGCAAAGGAACCGGCGGCGGAGTGGTTTCCTCCAATGTGGAAGGTCCGACTAGTTTCGTCGGGCCCGGGTCCATGGACACGAAGATCGAGGGTAAAAACGTCCAACTGCTCGGCGACCCCATGCTCAACAACTGCGGACCGAGCGGGAGCCCAGCCAATGCGGCGACGATGATGGGCTTGCTTCAGGTGAGCGGCACGGTCACTGCTGTCAACGGGAATGACAGATGCCCACTTTGCAGGAAGCGCCATGGCCCCGAAAGCACGCTCGAAGAGAATCCTACGACGAAGGTCAACGCGGGGCGGCTGGCTCAGAGGGTTGCGAGGAAAGTGCGTGGCGGCGAACTCCCCAGTCCTTTTTCAACCATGCTGGGCGTGGTTCAGTGCCTGTGCGGCAAGAAGAAGACCTATGCGGATCACTCAGGGCCAACGCTCAAAGGCGTCTGTGACAGCATTTCGGACCTCAAGTGGGTCGGTCCGGAGAGTGGACTGCCGATTGACGCCACAAAACAAAAGGTCAAATCCTTCATTAGGGGACGATTTGGTAGTCGAAAGACCGATTTTGATAAGATATGGGAGAGACTTGAGTCCCGCGCAAGGAAGAGCAAGCGTGGCGAGACCTCGTCCGCAGCATATCCGCCCGGCTCCTGTGCTGGGCCCAAGGCACTTGTATACTGCCTGGAGGACAATGCATATCCAAGAGGCATCACCGAGCGCTGGCACCACAGCGAAAAGCAGCCAGTTGATGCGAAAATCAAGTTTCGCGATGCGGAGAGTGGCGAGGAAGTCGAAGGTCACTTCGGTCATGGCAAGACCGTTCCGCCATGTCTGACATGCAACTTTCTCCTCCCCGCGATGCTCTGTCCTGAAGACAAGGTACTGGAATGTCAGCACACGAACTAGCAGCCGAGATGGAAGATCTACTCCTGAGGATCGTTCCAGGACTCTCAGAGCAGTGGCAGGGTGCCAGCCCGGAGACGATTGCACATATCGAGCGACTGGCAGGTCGGCCTCTGCCTCCGTTCTATCTGTGGTTCCTGCGTCGCATGGGACGTTGCATGGGGGCTCTGACCTATCCGAGCCTGGATTTCTCAGCAGAGCGTATTCTCCGCTGCTACGCAGAGAAGACGATCCATCCAGAACCGCGGTTTCTGCTCATTGGATATGAGTCTGATGAGATGATGCCACTGCATCTCTTCTACGATTTTGACGCACCGGTACGGGACGATGCGCTGGTGACGGAGCGGTACGCCAATGGCGGCGAGCTTCATGACAGGTTCGAAACTCTGGGTGAAATGTTGGCTTGGGGGGCGCTCCTGAAGTTCAGGGTCAACACGATGCCTCAGCGATGTGAAGGAATGCTCTCTTGTGACGATCCAGACCTCCTCTCTCAACTCGATCCAGTGATGTTCAGTCTGGGGTTCACCAAGCCGATTACAACCGGTCCTCGCTGTGGACTGTATGAACGGAACGATGCGGTCTTGATATGCGAGCGCACGCCCCGAGAAGAACTCCTGGGGAACCAGGCCTTCACTCTGGGCGGCCGTGATGCCGGAGTACTTAGAAGGCTCCTGGGAAGGCTCACCACCGAGTCCTCGTTGGAGGTCGAAGTCGACGAATGGACCCCAGCGCTTGGATGACTCGCAGTCCTCCGGACGATTACGGAATTCCAGCAGACTCCATGTCAACACACGAGGAAGTAGAGCTCGAGATGGAGCGCCTGCTGTTGCGGACTGTCCCTGGGCTCGAGGAGCAGTGGCGGGGCGCAGTGCCTGTCACGATTGAGAAGATCGAGCGGATTGTCGGCCGCCCCCTGCCGCCGTTCTATCGCTGGTTCCTGAGTCGCATGGGCCAGAGCATGGGGCCCCTGGCCTATCCCACCCTGGATTTCTCCGCCGAGCGCGTGCTGGCGTGCTACGCCCAGAAGTTGGTCAAGCCCGAACCTCGCTTTCTGCTCATCGCCTATGAGTCCGATGCGATGATGCCGCTGCACCTCTTCTACGACTTCAATGCGCCCTCGCGAAACGATGCCATGGTCACTTCCCGCGAAGCGCGCGGCAAGGAATTGACCGACGCCTTCGAGACGTTGAGGGAGATGCTGGCGTGGGGAGCGCTCTCCCTCTTCCGCATTGACAGGGCGCCGCACACCTGCAGCGGCAGTCTCAAGGGCGACACCACCGACTTCCTGGTGGACCTCGACCCAGTGATGAGCAGTCTTGGATTCATCCAGCCCATCCCCACTGGCCCGCTCTGCAGATTGTATGAGCGACCGGATGCAGTCATGGTGTGCACGGGCACGCCAAGAGCGGGAACCGGGAATCGGAGGGCTTTTGACCTCGGCGGCAATAGTGTCGGAAGGCTGCGGAGAATTCTGGGAGAGATCTCATCCGCGCGCGTCGCGGAACTCCAGGTGAAGAAGTAGGCTGCACACCCAGTGAGTTCAGGGCAGGAGGATACCGACGGCGTGCAGGGGGCGCGCGGGCTGGAGCGGAGGCGCTCTCGCCGGGCTCGTCAAAACTCACCGCGCTGCCGAGCATGACCGGACGGAAGGCCCATAGGATGCTCTCCAGGCGGGCGGAGAGTAGGGGGCCGTCGCCGAGGCCGAGGGACACGGGCCGTGCCCCAAAGGCGCTGGCCACTGCGGTCTGCGCCAGCGCCCAAAGGGCGTGGACGGCGAAGAAGCGCCCCCAGAACCAGAAGTGCTGGGACAGGCGGTCCGGCTCATGCGGTGCGTCCCTGTCTACCATGGCCCGGGGTGGTATCCGTGAGCGGCGGGGCACCAATCACCCTGGAGCATGGCGCCGCGTCTCTGGTAGGCATCCGGGTTGAGGAGCTCATGGCTTACGGCATCGCGAATCACCTCTGGATTCATGGGAGCCCGGACCGGTCCAGGGTTCGTCAGTGGATGGACGCCGCACTGGGGACGTCGTTCGGGGAGCAGCCTCGGAGCGACATCGTCGTCGCGGACGTCTTCCAGTTCAGGCCGGCGCTGACGCTCATCGACGTGCAGGTGCTCGGTGCGCCGCGCGTCGAAGGCGAGGCGGAGGCGGCGGAGCAGGACGGCTTCCTGACGCGCGTGGCCAGCCTGGCGAAGGAAGCGGGCTTCAAGAGCACGCGGGTGTGGATGGGCGAGGTGGGCACCATGGCGTGGGAACTGGAGTCCCAGGACGAAGAGGGCGTGCCCGTTGGTGCGAAGCGGGAGGACGAGGCGCTGCGCACGCTGGGGGCAGACGGGTGGACCGTGGACCCGCTGGCGCCCGTGGTGGCGCGCGAGGTCATCCGGAGCATCGTCAAGCTGCCGCTGGAGGAGGTCCACCACTACATCGACTGGGCGGTGAGCTGCCGCAGCTCGATGGCGGCGGGGACGCCGGTGGAGGGCTTCAACCTGACGCGAGCCTCGCGGCTGATGGCCACGCACTACCTGGTGTGGAAGGGGACGGTGCTGCCCAAGCCGACGCCGGTGAGCGAGATGGCGCCGAAGCTCGGGAGGGCCCGGAGGATGCGCAGGGCGGCGACTTTGGTCCCTGCTGCGCGCGTCTGGGGACTGGTGCTGCTGGTGGCCTTCGTGGTGCCCGCGGTGCTTTACCACTTCATCTTCGCCCCGCCGGTGGAGAGCCCGGTAAAGGGCTTCGTGCTCAGTGGCGTGATGACGCTGGTCTGGGCCCTGTTCGCCCTGGTGCGCTTTGACGACTTCCAGGGGCGGCCGGTGCGCCTACCATGGAGGCTGGCGCTGTTCGTCGGTGGCCAGCTCGTGGTGGGGGCGTTGATGTGGTGGCTTCATGGGATGCCAAGCAGATGAGGCATCCCGTCAGTCAATACGACAAATCGCAGCTAGAGAGTGTCCGCCAATAAGGGACGGCCTTCTTCGCCTTCCACATGGCCAACTGGACGCGTTTTCGCAGCACCAATGGCCTGGAGCGCCTCCATGGCGAGGTGAATCGCCGCACCCGCGGCATCGGTGCCTTTCCGGACCGCGCCAGCGCCCTGCGCTTCATCACCGCCGTCGCACTTGAAGTCACCGGCGTCTGGGTTGGCCGTCGCTATCTCGACATGTCTCTACTGAAATCAACCCCTGACACTTCCGCTGCATGATGCAGCCAAGGATCCTTCCTCCCCCGAACCCCCTCCGAACCAACTACACAGGATTCGGGACTTGACCGTCTGTTTTCCTGCCTACGCTTGGGGGCGCAGACTGCCTGAGAATCTGGGTACAATCGCGAGCCATGAATGTGCTCGCCGCCACTCACCAACTTCCGCCTGCGGCCATTCTCCCAGTGCTCGTGGGGATGTTCGTCCTTACCACCTTCATCTTTGCCGCTGTGAGCGGCTGGCGGCAGCTCGCGCAGAACTATCCCGCTGGGGGGGCCGTGCCGAGCCCACTGAAGTACTTCGTCTGGGGGCAGGTGGGCCGGATCTACTACCGGAAATGTCTCAACGTGGGGGGCGACGAGCGAGGCCTCTATCTCGTTCCGTTCTTCGTCTTCCGACCGTTCCATCCCCCGCTCTTCATTCCCTGGTCTGAAATCCAGGCGAGGACGCAGGAGCGGTTCTTGTTCATGAGGGTCGACACGCTTGATCTGGGAAGAGGCTTCTCCAAGATTCGCATTCAGTCCTCGGCGCTGGAGCCCTTTCAGGCGAACCTGCCTTCCGTTTGACGGACGCTCGGCGTCACACTTGGCGCCGTCACGCGCGCCGGTAAGGGCTCGAACAGGAGTTACCTAGCCAAATAGGAAGTAGACAGGCGACCGAGCACATTGGTCGGATGTGGGCGCGGAAAAGGCCATGACGGAGCGCTACCAGGCGCATCGAGACGTCATGGACGAGCGGGTGACGCGCCGTTGAGCAGACGCCGACGCACTTGCGCTGGGGTGAGGTGGTGTTACCGCAGTCGCACGTGCGATGGGCTTGTCGCGCATGGCGGTGCACGCGGGGCGTGACGTGGCGAGTGGGCAATGCCTCCAGAGGAGGTGGTGAGGATGCGGCGCAAGGGCGGGGGGGCCCCCCTGGTGGAAGTGGCCCAGCCGAGGCTGATGGCAACCTGAGAGTCACTGATGGCCCCCCGTGACCTCAACGGGGGCGCGTAAACCGCGCCCCGGGACACAGCGCACAGCCGCTCAGAACGCCGCGTCGAGCACGACGTCCGTGGCCGCGCCAACACCCACGGCCACCTGGTACGACGACACGCGGCGCTCGAAGAAGTTCGTGAGCTCCTGCACGTCCTGCAGGTCCATGAAGTGCAGCGGGTTCTTCGTGCCGAACACCGGCGTCATGCCCAGCATCTGGAGCCGCTGGTCCGCCACGTACTCCAGGTAGCCGCGCATGTCCTGTACGGACAGGCCCATGACACCGCCGCTCAGCAGGTCCTGGGCGAACTGCGTCTCGCACTCCACGGCCTCGCGGAGCATGGCCACCACGTCGCGCTCCATCTGTGCGTCGAAGAGGTCCGGCTCTTCCTTGCGTGCCACCTGGATGGATTCGAACGCGAACGCCATGTGGGCGCTCTCGTCCCGGAACACCCAGTTGGTACCCGCCGCCAGGCCGTTCAACAGGCCCTTGCTGCGCAGGAAGTACACGTAGGCGAAGGCTGCGAAGAAGAAGAGGCCCTCAATGCAGCCCGCGAAGCAGATGAGGTTCAGCAGGAACTGCCGCCGGTGCGCCTTCGTCTGCAGCGTGTCCAGCCCCTGGATGCTGTCCATCCACTTCATGCAGAACTGCGCCTTGCGCTGGATGGAGGGGATGTTGTCGACGGCCGCGAAGGCCATCGCCCGCTCCGCCGGGTCCGGCACGTAGGTGTCCAGCAGCGTCAGGTAGAACTGGACGTGCAGCGCCTCCTCGTAGAGCTGGCGCGACAGGTACATCCGCGCCTCAGGGGCGTTCAGGTGCTTGTAGAGGTTCAGCACCAGGTTGTTGCCGACGATGCTGTCACCCGTCGCGAAGAACGCCACCAGCCGGTGGATGAGGTGGCGCTCCGCGTCCGTCATCTTCGAGCGCAGGTCCACCAGGTCCGTGGAGAAGTCCACCTCCTCCACGGTCCAGGTGTTCTTGATGGCGTTCCGGTACATCTCGAAGAACTGCGGATACGCCATCGGGCGCAGCGTGAGATTCAGGCCAGGGTTCAACAGCATTGCTTCCGTGCTCCTCGCGCTGCGGCGCGGTGTCTCCAACGTTCTTCCAACTGCGAAACCGTCAACGTCCCATGCCTACTGGCAGGCCTCGCACGCCTCCGGGTTCTCCAGCGAGCAGGCCACCGCCTCGGCCTCGGTCGCCTTCGCCACCGGAGCAGGGGCCGCCTGCGCCACGCTGGCGCCACCACCCGCGCCCACCGTGGCCTTGGCAATCCGCGTCGCCGGACGCGAGCGCAGGTAGTACGTGGTCTTCAGGCCCTTCTGCCACGCGTAGAAGTACATCGAGGACAGCTTCCCGATGTTCGGCGTCTCGACGAAGAGGTTGAGCGACTGGCTCTGGTCGATGAACGCCCCGCGGTCCGCGCCCATGTCCAGCAGCGAGCGCATCGGCAGCTCCCACGCCGTGCGGTACACCGCGCGCAGGTTCTCCGGCAGCTCCGTAATGTCCTGAACGCTGCCTTCCGCCATCTTGATGCGGTTGCGGATGTTCTCGTTCCACAGCCCGAGCGCCTGGAGGTCGCGCACCAGGTAGCGGTTCACCTGGAGGAAGTCACCCGACAGCGTCTCGCGCTTGAACAGGTTGGACACCTGCGGCTCGATGCACTCGTAGCAGCCCACGATGGACGCAATCGTCGCCGTGGGGGCAATGGCAATCATCAGCGAGTTGCGCAGGCCGTGCTTCATGATGCGCTGGCGCAGCGCGTCCCAGCGCGCCGTGTCCTCGGGCACCACGCCCCAGTGGTCGAACTGGAGCTCGCCCTTGGCCGCCCGCGTCTCCGCGAAGGACTCGTGGGCGCCGTACTGCTCGGCCAGCTCGCAGGACGTGGTCAGCGCCGCGAAGTAGATCTCCTCCGAAATCTTCTTGGAGAGCGCACGCGCCTCCGCCGAGTCGAAGGCCAGCTTGAGCTGGAAGAAGACGTCCTGGAGCCCCATCAGGCCCAGGCCCACCGGGCGCCAGCGCTTGTTGGACGAAGCCGCCGTGGGGATGGGGTAGTAGTTCAGGTCGATGACGCGGTCGAGCTGCCGCATCGCGAGCTGGGCGTTGGCGCGCAGCCGCTCGAAGTCGAACTTCCCGTCCACCAGCATCCGGCTCAGGTTCAGCGAGCCCAGATTGCACACCGCCGTCTCACCCTGGCTCGTCACCTCCAGGATTTCGGTGCACAGGTTGGACAGGTGGATGACGTTGCCCGCCTTGCCCGTCTGGTTGCTCTTGCGGTTGCTGATGTCCTTGAAGGTCATCCAGCCGTTACCCGTCTGCGCCAGGCTCTTCATCATCCGGGCGTAGAGGTCACGCGCCTTCACCTTGCGCATGGCCAGGCCGTCGGCCTCGGCCTTCGCGTAGGCCTGCTCGAAGGCGTCGCCGTACAGGTCCGTGAAGTGGGGGACGGACTTCGGGTCGAACAGGCTCCAGTCGCCGTCCGCCTCCACGCGCTTCATGAAGAGGTCCGGCACCCAGTTGGCCAGGTTCAGGTTGTGCGTGCGGCGCGCGTCGTCGCCGGTGTTCTCACGCAGCTCGAGGAAGTCCTCGATGTCCGCGTGCCACGTCTCCAGGTACACGCAGCACGCGCCCTTGCGCTTGCCGCCCTGGTTCACCGCCGCCACGGAGGCGTCCAGCGTCTTCAGCCAGGGGACGATGCCGTTGGAGTGCCCGTTGGTGGACTTGATGAGCGAGCCGCGTGCGCGCACCCGGTGGTACGCCACGCCGATGCCGCCGGAGAACTTCGACAGCATCGCGATGTCCGAATACTTCTTGTAGATGGCGTCCAGCTCGTCCGCGGGCGAGTCCAGCAGGAAGCAGCTCGAAAGCTGCTCGTGGCGCGTGCCCGAGTTGAACAGGGTGGGGGAGCTGGGCAGGTACTCCAGCGAGCTGAACAGCCGGTACAGCTCGATGGCCTCATTCACATTGTCGCCGCTGAGCGCGCTGGCCACGCGGAGGAAGAACTCCTGCGGCGTCTCCAGCACCTCACGCGTCTGCGGGTTCTTCAGCAGGTACCGGTCGTAGACGGTGCGCAGGCCGAAGTACTCGAAGAGGTCGTTGCGCGACGGGTCGATGGCCGCGTTGAGCTTGCGCGCGTTGGCCTGGACGAACTGGAGCAGCCGGTCCGCGATGAGCCCGTGCTTGTGGCCCGCGGCCACCGACTGGCTGAAGGAGTGGATGTCCTGGTTGCTGACTTCCTTCTGGATGAAGGTGGCCAGCAGGCGCGCGGAGAGGCGGCCGTACTCGGGCTCTTCGACGATGAGGGCGGCGGCCGTCTGGATGGAGAGGCTGTCCAGCTCGCGCGTCGTCGCGCCGTCATACAGGCCGGAGATCGTCTTGGTGGCCACGCGCATCGCGTCCACGCGGGGCAGGCCCACGCAGGAGCGGCCCACGGCGCGCACAATCTTGTTGAGGTCCACCGTCTCCGTGCCGCCGTTGCGCTTACGCACCCGCATGGAGGTGGCGCTGAAGTCGCCCGCCGTGGGCTCGGAAGCAACCGCGCCCGAGGCAGCGGCGCCCGTCGGCGCTGTCGTCGTCGCCGGCGTGGACGGACCGGAGGCGACGGGCGGGACAGACATGTTGGCGGACGGCTTCACGGGCGTATCGAAGTTCACGAGCGGCTCACTCCAGACAAAAGCAGGGCGCTTTGGGCAGACACGAGGCCTGTCCAGGGAAGCGGACTTCCCCACCACGTTACTGGAAAATTGTTCAGGTAAGTCCCGTTTCGGCGGGACGGGACTAGCGGCTGGAATCGATGGTGTGTCTGGGGGGATTTATGGGCCAGACCGATGTTGTAAGCAAGAAACCCACAGTCCCTCCTCTTCCCCGCTCCCTGCCACATCGGCTGGTGGGGCGCCATCGACCAGCCACAAGCTATGGGGGGGTACCCGACCTGTCAACGCGAGATCTAGTGCTCGGCCCGGCATGGCCCGTGCAATCTATGATCGATCTCCGAGACGATCTCGCAGTCATTCCGTGAACACTCGGTGACCCCACTCAGGAACGTGGAGTGTGGGCCACCTGGAATCCACCGTGGACGGTCAGAAAGGGCCCTACGGAGGGGTTGGAACCACACCGCCCGCATCCGTCCCGGTGGGGGCCTGGGGGGCTCCGTCCAGGGCCTCCCCGGTGGTCTCCGGCTGCGGCGTGGGGGCCGGGG